>JALGZO010000127.1 GCA_025774865.1 bacterium
GCACGAGATACAGAGCGTGGCCACCAGCGAGTCGGGAGAATCGATCAGGATGTCCCCGAGCGTCCCGTGCGTGATGTGACACTGCTCGCAGGAGATGGCGTCCGTTCCCGCATGGGGATCGTCGAGCGCCAGGGCTCGCACCCCGACGAGGGTCGCGAGCAACAGCGTGATCAGAAGTCTCGGATCTCGTCTCATCGGACTACCTCAACAGGACCATCTTGCGAGTCGCGATAAAGCCGTCCGCGCTCAGCTGATAGAAATAGACGCCGGCGGCCACGCGCCGACCCTCCTGGTTGCGCCCATCCCAGACCACCTCGTTGAACCCGCCGCTCGAGTCACGCAGGTGACTCGCCCACACCTCCCGTCCGTGGAGATCCAGGACGCGCAGCCGTGCCTCGGCCCCCGCCGGCACCTGGAACGGAATGGCGGTTCGCGGGTGAAACGGATTCGGGTAGTTGCGACCCAGCTGGAAGATCGGTCGCGACGGTTCGGCCACGAACCACTGCAACGGCGACCACGGTCCCACCTCATCGATGGAGCGGCCACGCACCTGCCAGGCGAACAGGGTGGCCTCGGTGCAGTCGAGCTCCGGCCGCCACTCCGCGGTGACGGAGTCGGCTCCGCCCCCGGGCTCTTCCTCCGAGACCGGAACGTTCGAAGCCTCGGCGACGAGCTCGGAAAGGTCGCCGCCCCGCAGGAGGCGGAAGTCCGCTCCGGACGGCCGAGGCGCATCGGCGGGTCGCTCGATCAAGGCCACCAGGAGCAGGTCGTCGCAGGTCACGCCGGCCTGATCGGTGGGATAGAGAGGACGGGCGAGCAGCACGTCGGCCGACGCCTCGTGATCCAGGTAGAAGAGCTGGATCCGACGGCTCTCCGTGGAGGCGACGTAGAGGAGCCCCTGCGCGTCCACCGCGATCCCCGTGGGAACGGCCATGCGTTCCGCACCGAGATCGATCGGATCGATGTTGCACACGAAATTGCCGGCCGCATCGAAGACGGTCACGCGTCCCTGGTAGCGATCGGACACGTACAGGTATCCGTCCAGGTCGCAAGCGATCTCGCCGCCGCGGGTCACCTCTCCGACTCCGGCCCCGAACGAACCGAACGTGCCCAGATGAGTCCCGTCTCCCGCGAAACTCGTCACGCTGCTGGCCACCTGATCGAGCACGTAGAGCCGATCGCGCGTGGCGTCCCTCGCCAGCGCGGCCGGAGCGATCAGCGTGCCGCCGCCCGGCCGGACCAGCGGGATCTCTCGCTGGACGGCGCCCGCGAGGTCGGTGACGACGACGCGGCCTCGCCCGTCCAACACGTAACAGCGCTCGCCGTCGACGACGACATCGACCGGATCACCCGCCGCCGTCAGGAACGTCCACGCCGCTCCGGTTCCGACGTCCACCGCGCGCACCGACGCGCGGCCGCGGTCGCAGAAGAGGTAGACCGAAGGCCGCAACCGGGCCAGGGCACGGGCGCGGGCATCGATGTCCAGACGACGCTGCTCGAAGCCGTCCGCCGAGTACAAGACGATCTGTCGCGTGTATGGCTCGAGGACCGCGATCTGGTTCCCGTGGACGTCGAGTGACATCGGCGCCGTGAGTCCCTCGCGGATCGATCCGACATAGACGGGCTCGGCAGCTCGGGCTCCGTCGCTCGCGGCGAGCACCAGCGGCAGCGCGAGCGCGAAGGCCGAAAGGCGGGATCGCGGTCGGGCGCTCATCGGTACACCTCCGGAGCGTGATCGTAGCCGTGGCAGCTCAGCGAGCACTCTCCCGAGCGCACGCCGGTCTGCAGGTACTGGATCTGACGAAGCGGGCCCCCGGGAGCAACCGCGTCCGTATTGAACCGGACCAGGCTGGGACCGGAAGGCACGCCGTGGGAGGCGTGGCAGGTAAAGCAGGAAGTGCCTTTCCGCCCCGTGAAGGGATCTCCGACGATGTGGAGGCTGTGCAGCGAAAAGCTCTCATCCGAGAGAATGCTCTGGCGGTCGTGGCAACCGTAGCAGAGCTCGAACGCGAGAGGACTCTCCTCGGTGTAGACCTCCCGGTCGTAGTTGCCGGCCAGCAGGAACGGGTACTGGGAGCCGTGCGGTCCCCGCGGCCCGTCCGGGTCGTCATTGCCATGGCAGTCGGAGCAAAGGAGGCGCCGATTCGCCGCCGGCGGAAGGATGCTCGGCAGGTCAGCGCGCGACGGTTCTCGCGCGACCGGATGCTGCGACCGCGCATCCAGGTCGAACTCCTCGCGCAGAGTGTGGGTGGCCCCATACGCCGACGGCCGATCCCCGTGGCATTTCAGACAGATCTGGTACTCGAACAGGCTCTCCTCCAGAATCTGCCCCGACAGGCTCAACCCGGTCACCTGGTCGACGGTCCTGGCGCCCCCCGCCAGGCGCTGGTGGGGATTGTGGCAATCGACACACTCGGCGTGACGGATCTCGGCGAGACGCCCGCCGTCCAGGCTTTCGGTAGGCGAATGTCCGCTCCCCTCGGTCACGGGATGGTGGTATGGCTTGCGGAACTCGGCCTCCATATCGTCCAGCTGCGCCCCCGGCGCAAGACGTCCCGCCGCGATTTCCCGGGACCTGTCCTCCTGGGCGCCGTGGCATCGGAAGCAGGCCTCCTCCTCCACGCGATCCAGCATTGGCTCGCCCGGAAGTCCGTGCCCGACGTGGCAGGATCCGCAGTCCTCCGGAAGCAAAGCCGAGTCCACGTGAGCCCCCAGCCCGGTCGGCCAGGCCAGAACCAGCACGGACAGAAGAGCCGCGACTCCGCGGAGGCCTGGCGTGGCGAGCGACTCAGTACGCATGGCACACCACGCACACTTGGCCGAAGGTGGGCTTCCGCCAGAACGGATACCGGTCGGAGCGGGAACCGTGAGGATCGTGGCAGGCGGTACACTGCACGTAGCCCGCGGCATCCACTCCCACCTCGCCGCCGGGATCGTCCGGCGGCCAGCGGAGGTTCCGATTCGCGAGGGCCACGCCCTCGTTGAACCGGATCGAAACGGGATGAGTCCCGGACAGATCCCGGCCCAGATTGCTGCGGCGGTGCGACGGAATCTCGCCCGCGCTGCCGACGTTCTGCATCGCGATGTCACCACTCAGACCGCGCACGGCGCCGACCGCGATCGTTCCGTCGTGGCACGAGAGGCA
>JALGZO010000128.1 GCA_025774865.1 bacterium
GGAGGGCCTTTGGTCCGAAGCATGACCGGTTACGGAGCCGGCCAGGCGACGTGCGAGAACGTCCTGGCGAAAGTCGAGCTGCGGGCCGTCAATCACCGGTTCTTCGACAGTCAGATCCGGATCTCCCGGGATTTTGCGGGGTTGGAGAGCCGGGTGAAGGAGCTCCTGTCGGCGCGGATCGCTCGGGGGCGGGTGACGGCGACCATCGACATCGAGTCCGAGGCCGGACGGAACACGCTCACGCTCGACGAGGTTCTGGCCGACCAGTACCGGGGGATCCTCGCGATCATCGAGCGGAAGTTCGGGGCGGAGCGCTCGCCCGATGCGGTCGCCTTCGCGACGCTTCCGGATGTCGTTCGGCGCGAGGCCCCGGAGCTTTCTTCGGATGCGGTGGAGGATGCGCTCCGGGAGTCGGTCGCCGCGGCGCTCGATCAGCTCACCGCGATGCCTCACGAAGGACCTCGCCGAGCGAGTCGGGCGTATCGGCGGGCGGCTCGAGATGATCGAGGCCGCGTCGAAGGGGCAGAGCGAAAGGGTCCTGGCTCGGCTGCGGGAACGGATTGCGAGCCTCGTCCCGGAGGGAGTTGCGCCGGATCCGGATCGACTCGCGACCGAGGTGGCGATCCTGGCGGACAAGGTCGATGTGGTAGAGGAGCTCGTGCGCTTCCGGGCCCACAATGCGGCGTTCGTGAAGTTCCTCGGGCAGGACGAGCCGGTGGGCAAGCGTCTCGACTTTCTCTTGCAGGAGATGAACCGCGAGATCAACACGATCGGGTCGAAGTCAGTCTCGTCCGAGATCGCGCACCTCGTCGTGGACGTGAAGGAGGAGATCGAGCGCCTCCGAGAACAGGTACAGAACATCGAATGAGTGAGACCACGGCGCGTCCCGCGTTTCCCCTGGTGATCTCCGGACCCTCGGGAGCGGGGAAGACGTCAGTCGCGGATTGGCTTCTCCAAAGGGACCCTGACCTCGTTCTGTCGGTGTCCTGCACGACGAGACCTCGGCGCGGCGACGAGATGGAGGGCGTCGATTACCTCTTCATCGATCAAGGCGAGTTCCTCGCCCGTCGCGATCGAGGGGAGTTTCTGGAGTGGGCGTTGGTCCACGGGGAGCTCTACGGAACGCCGCAGAGCTTCCTGGATCGCACGACCCGGGAGGGAAAGGTCACTCTTCTCGACATCGACGTGCAGGGCGCGATGCAGATTCGGGAAGCGCGCAGTGACGCCGTCCTCGTGTTCCTGATGCCGCCCAGCGTCGAGGTTCTGGAGGAGCGGCTGAGGGGTCGCCACACCGATTCGGAGGAGACGATCGAACGGAGGCTCTCGGCGGCTCGGCGTGAGATGAAGACGGCTCCCGTCTACGACTACCTGATCGTGAATCACGATCTGGACGCGACACGGGAGGCGGTGAGAGCAGTTGTCGAAGCGGAGCGTTGCCGTGCTTCGCGCGTGTTGAGCATGAACCCGGTACGGAGCGAGCCGATCCTGATGGAGGCGCGGCTCGGTTTCGAAGAGACTTCGCAAAACCTGGAGCGCAAATGACGGACAAACCGAACCCACCCGAGACGAACGGAAACGCCGAGCCGACCGAGCCACAAGCGGCGGCTCCGCAGGGTCCCACGGTGCCATCGCCGTACGAACGGTCCGCGGAGGTCGACCGCAAGATCCGTAACGCCGTCGAGAAGATGTTCGAGGACGTGCAGAACCCGTACGAGGCGGTGATCATCGCGTCGCAGGAAGCCCGTCGGATCAACGAGGGTCGGCTGAAGGCTCGCAGCATCATCAATCAGGCGATGGAGCACGCCGAAGAGCTCGTGCCCGAAGTGCCGTTCATTCCCCGGCCGGTCGAGGACGAAGAGCCGGAGGTCAAGCCGACGAACGAAGCGATCGAGAAGCTCGCGTGCGGACTGGTGGAGTACGAGATCGACGGCGCGCCGGCGGAGCCCAAGAGCTACTACGACGGCCAGATCGACTTCCCGCTCTACCGGGAAGTCGACGACGAAGAGGAAGAGAAGACCGAAGAGTCATGACCCTCGACAGGGAGCCCCGCATCCTCCTGGGTGTGACGGGTTCGATCGCGGCGTTCAAATCCCCCGATCTCGTGCGCGAGCTCCGGGATCGGGGAACGGACGTCGCGGTCGTGATGACGGAAGCGGCCGCCAAGTTCGTGGGGCCCGTGACGCTCGAGACGATGAGCGGGAACCCCGTGGGGATCGACCTCTTCGATCCTCGCGGCGCCGCGGCTCTACCGCACTGGCTCGCCGGCACGCCGGCCTCCCGCCAGCCCTACCACCTCGCGCTCGCCGAGTGCGCCGACTTGATCGTCGTCGCGCCCGCCACCGCCTCGACGATGGCGAAGGCCGCTCACGGTATCGCCGACAATCTGCTCACGACGACCCTGCTCGGTACGACGCGCCCGATCGCGTTCGCTCCCGCGATGAACACCAAGATGTGGACGCACCCGGCCACCGTCGCGAACGTGCGCATTCTGAAAGAGCGCCGGCATCACGTGATCGAGCCGGACACGGGAAAGATGGCGTGGGACACGGAAGGCGAAGGCGCCGGCCGTTTCCCCGAGCCGGCGGATCTCGCCGCCGAGGTGTGGCGCATTCTCGGAACGCACCGCCAGCTGGAAGGGGTGAAGGTCGTGGTCTCGGCGGGCGGGACCGAAGAGCCCGTCGACGCCGTCCGCGTTCTCACGAACCGCTCGTCGGGCAAGATGGGAGCGGAGCTCGCGGAGGAAGCGCGCTCGCGGGGAGCGGAGGTCGTGCTGGTCGCCGGCGGGATGCGCGTTCCGCCGCCGGCGGGGGTGAGAGTGGTCGGGGCGAAGACGGCGGCCGCGATGCGCGACGCCATGATCGAGGAGTCGAAGGGCGCGGGAATCGTCGTGATGGCGGCGGCGGTCGCGGACTGGCGGCCGGTGGATCCGTCTCCGCGCAAGGTGAAGAAGGCGGAGCGGCCGGCGATCGAACTCGAATCGACCGACGACATCCTTCTCCTCTTGAAAAAGGCCGCCAAGGATTCCTTCCGGGTCGGGTTCGCGCTCGAGACCGAGGACGCCCTGGAAAACGGACGCACGAAGCTTCGCCAGAAGGGCGTCGACCTCCTCGTCGTCAACGACGCGTCCCAGCCCGGTGCCGGCTTCGAGGTCGACACGAATCGCGTCACGCTTCTTTCGCGAGACGATCGCGAGGTCGCGTTGCCGCTTCTCCCGAAGCGCGAGGTCGCCGCGAGGATCATCGACCGCATCGTGGAACTGCGCGACGGCGACTAGTGCTCAGTTCGCCAGGTGATGTCGCCGCGATGAGAAGGCCGGTGCCCCTCGTCCGCTGGGCCTCCAACATGCCACACTCCTAGAGGAACCCGGCCCTTGATGCGACTGAGAGGCACCGGCCTTCTCATCGCGGCGACGGCGTACTCCGGTTGACATCGCCTACGCGAGTTACCGCCGCTGCGGGCGTACTCCGGTTGACATCGCCTACGCGAGTTACCGCCGCTGCGGGCGTACTCCGGTTGACATCGCCTACGCGAGTTACCGCCGCTGCGGGC
>JALGZO010000129.1 GCA_025774865.1 bacterium
ATTGCGTGGCCACGGTCCACTCCAGGTCCGCCACCCCGTCGTTCGTGATCGTCAGTGTCTGAGTGGACGTCTCCTCCGTAAAGAGATCCTCCGCCAGCGAGTCGGGGGAGACCGAGACCACCGGAGGCGGCACACCCTCGCCCGTCAAGGAAACGGCCACGGCTGGCTCGCCCGGGTCGTCGCTCACGATCGTGAGATCTCCGGAGATCACCCCGGACGACGTCGGCGCGAACGTCACCACGATGTCCTGATCCTCGCCCGGAGCCAGATCGAAGCTCGTCACGTCCACGGAGTAGTCGGAGTGATCCACTGACACCGTCGCCACGGTGAGGAGGTCCGTCCCCACGTTGGAGACGTTCACGGTGCGCGCCGGGGACGCTCCGATGAACGTGAGACCGAAGTCGATCGCCAGCGGATCAACGACGATGTCCGGGACCCCCGTCACGTGCATTACAACGGGTACGACCACCTCGGGCGTGACCGGATCATTGCTCGCGAGCACGAGCTCGGCCCGGTAATCCCCACCGAACAGCCCCGTCGCGTCGCACGTCACGGTCACATCCGTGGAACTTCCGCCCGCGACCACGCCCGAATGTGGATCCATCGACAGCCACCCGCGGCCTGCGAACCAGCCGAAGACCTGGTTGCCGAAGAGACGGTTGTTCGCCTGACTGATCCGCGAGTTGGCGAAGTTGTGGTCGCTCATCGCCACGATGCGTCCCGTACCCACCTCGCTGTAGGCGACCATCGCCCGGTTCAGCCGATCGTTCACCAGATTTCCCGCCGGGGAAACCACCGTCGAGAGGCGAGCGCCGGGTCCACCCAAGTAGATGGAGGAGACGCCTTCCGTCGTGACGTGTGGAAAGATGTGCGTCGCCGTCCCGCTGCTTCCGTTGCTCGTCGAGTAGGCGATTCCCGCACCCGCCGTCGAGAGCAGCCGGTTGAAGGCCGACACCGCCGAGTTACTGTCACCCCCGAGAAGAAGAGCACCCCCATTCTGAATCCACCCCGCGACGACGTCGGCCTCCTCCGACGTCCAGTTGTTGGACGAGTCGATCGTCCAGAGGACATCGAAGGTCGCCAGGTGGGTGGGCGTGATGGGATTCGAGCTCTGGACCAACTCGGCCCCCCGGAGCGTCAGGTCCGTGATCATCGTGCTTCTTCCGGACGCGGACCCCTGCGAGTGACTGCGGTCCCAGAGAATGCGAAGCCCCGCGAGATCGTTGAGGTCCCACTCCAGATCCGCCACGCCGTCGTTCGCGATGGTCAGCGTTCGAGTGGAAATCTCGCCCGAGAAGAGATCCTCCCTCAGCGAGTCGGGAGAGACGGAGATCACCGGCGGTACCACGCCCTCGCCCGTCAAGGAAACGACCACGCTCGGTTCGTCCGGGTCGCTACTCACGATCGTGAGATTCCCGGAAATCACCCCCGAGGACGTCGGCGAGAACGTCACCACGATGTCCTGATCCTCGCCCGGATTCAGAGCGAAGCTCGTCATGTCCACTGTGTAGTCGGAGAGATCCACCGACACGCTCGTCACCGTGAGGAGATCAGTCCCCACGTTGGAAACGTTCACGGTTTCGGTGGGGTGGGCTCCGATGAACGTGAGGCCGAAGTCGATCGCCAGCGGATCGACGACGATGTCCGGGGCGCTCGTCACGTGCATCGCAACGGGCACGACCACCTCGGGCGTGACCGGATCGTTGCTCGCCAGCACGAGGTCCGCCAGATAGTCTCCACCGAACAGACCTGTCGCGTCGAACGCCACTATCACATCCGTCGACATCCCGCCCGGAACCGTGCCCGAATGCGGATCCGCCGAAAGCCAGGTCGGCCCGGCGAGCCAGTCGAAGACCTGGTTGCCGAAGAGCTGGTTGTCGGCCAGTCCGATCCGCGAGTTGTAGAAGTTGTGGTCGCTCATCGCCACGATGCGTCCGACCCCTACTTCGCTGTAGGCGACCATCGGCACGTCCGAGACATCGGTCACCAGAGTTCCGGCCGGGGAATCCACCGTCGAGAGGCGAGCACCGGGTCCGCCCAGGTAGATGGAGGAAACGTCTTCCGTCGTGAAGTGCGGAAGGACGTTCGTTGTCATCCCGCCCGTCCCGTTGGCCGTCGAGTACACGATTCCTGCACCTGCCGCCGAGAGCAGCAGGTTGAAGGCCGACACCGTCGAGTTGCTGTCACCCTCGAGAAGGAGAGCACCACCCGCCTGGATCCACGCCGCGACGGCGTCGATCTCGTCCGGCGTCCAGATGTGGGAAGAGTAGGTCATCCAGACGATATCAAAGTCCGCCAGGTACGCGGGCGTGATGGCGTCGTAGCTTTGGATGAACTCCGCTCCCCGGAGCGTCAGATCCGCGATCATTGTGCTCCACCCGGACGCGGACCCCTGCGAGTGAGTGCGGTCCCAGAGAATCCGAACCCCCGTGAGATCGTTCAGACTCGCCACGATGGAAGTCGCTCGTCCGGCCGGGGGAACCGAAGCGCCGTCCAGGTCCGTTCCGCCCGGGTTCTCCAGCGGCGCGGTCAGCGTGTAGCTGGTCTGAGTCGCGGCGGACGCGAACGCGGTGCCGATCTCCCACTCCAGATTCGCCTCCCCGTCGTTCACGATGGTCAGCGTCTGAGTGGACGTTCCCCCCGTGAAGAGATCCTCTACCAGGGAGCCGAGAGGCATCCGGACCACGGGTGGATCCGGCCCTCCGAGAATGCGCACGCAATCAGTGGCTTCGAACGGACTTCCATCGAGAAGAGTGCCCGTGAGGTTCAGCAGTCTGTCTTCACGGTTCTGGACTTCACCCAGTGCCGCGACGACTTCTGATCTCTCGAACTTGAATAACAGATCCGGGAGGCCGTCGGATGCGTCTGCCTGGCACTCGCAAGGTTCACCAACAAGCGGTGTGGTCAGGTCCTCGATCCGACTGCGAACGGGGGCCACGCCTTCCAGAAGAACGGAACGGACGTCAACCTCCAGCACGTCGAAGTCGGCGTTTCCGACCAGGGCGACGGGAAGGACTCCCTGAGATCTGACGTTCAGCGGATTGGGGCAGGACGCAGGCACGACGTCGAGTGGCACCGTCTCGCACTGGGCGGTGACAACCTGAAGCCCCGAATAGCGCCACTCCCCAGGCGTAGCCTGGCGTGCCGACCCTGGTCTCGATCGTGGGAGAGGCCGGGTCGGACACGTCCACGACGTCAAGCCCCGAATGGTGGTCCGCGACGTAGGCGTAGCTCTTCGAGACCGACACTCCGCGGGCGTATCCCGGCGTGTCCACCCCCCCCACGATCACCGGGAAGGCCGGGTCGGACACGTCCACGATCTGAAGCCCTGATTGCCAAGCCGCAACGTAGACGTGGCTCCCCGACGCCGCCACCGCAACGGCCCAACCCGGGATGTTCAAGCCCGCGACGATCTCGGGGGAAGTCGGATCGGACACGTCCACGACCCGAAGCCCCGCACCCCCATCCGCGACGTAGGCGTAGTCACCCGAAACCACCACGCCACCGGCCCAGCCCGGTGTGTTTACGCCCGCGACAATCTCCGGAGCGGTCGGATCGGAGACGTCCACGACCTGAAGCCCCGCACCCCCGTCCGCGACGTAAGCGTGGCTCCCCGATATCGCCACGCCCAGGGCCTGGCTCTGCGTGTCGACGCTTCCGATGACCACGGGGGAAGTCGGGTCGCCCACGTCGACCACCTCGAGGCTCGATGAGTACCCGTACGAATCCCCGGCTCCCAGGTAGGCGTAGCTCCCCGACACGGCCACACCCTGGACCGCGCTCGGTGCGTCGACACTCCCCACTCTCACCGGAGAGGCCGGGTCACTCAAGTCCATGACCGCGAGGCTCGCTGAGTACCCGTACGCATCCCCGGCTCCCACGTACGCATAGCCCGCCGACACGTCCACACTGAGCGCGGCTTCCGGAGTGCCGACGCTTCCCACGATCGCGGGGTCTTCGCATTGGCCAGAGGCGGTCAGCGGGCAAAGAACGGCGCTGAGCGCGGGGACGATGATCAGGGGCCAGCGGGTTCGGCCAGAACGGCTTGCAGTCGCCCGGTCCATCTCGACCCTCCTTTGTTGTAGGCGGATGGACCCGAGGCTTTGGAGCCATGGGAGAGGAGATGGGCAGATCGCTGCCACGGCCACCGAGTCTCGGGGGAGTCTTCAAAGATCGTAGCGCCGGGGCTGAGGGCTAATACATGACCCTCGTCATGCGAAGACCTGGAGTATGTCAGACGAGCTGGCCGAATTCAAGAAGCCGCTCACCGAGAGGGCACGTGCTCTTCGCGCC
>JALGZO010000130.1 GCA_025774865.1 bacterium
GCACGCGCGACAGTTGCCGCACAACCCGCACATCAAACAGCGCGCAGCCTCGGCCCGGGCCTGGGCCTCTTCCAGCGGGCGGGCCACTTCCTCGAAGCTCGAGATCCGCTGCTCGCCCGGCAATTCGTACCGGCGCGCCCGCGACGTCCGGAAGGTCGGCGGCGGGCTCGTCTCCGGATTCGCCCCTGCGTTCCCGACTCGGCGAGGCGGTGGCCGGCGATCCGCCGCCTCGGGGCCCCGCAAGCCGCGATCGAGGGCCCACACCGCGCGCTGGGCGGCGGCCATCGCCGCCGTCACCGTGCGTTCGCTGCGCGTCACGTCTCCGCCCGCGAAGATGCGCGGGTGAGAGGTCCCGCCGGTCTCGGGGTCCACCTCCACGTGACCGTCCGAATCTCGCACGAGCGTCACCGCGCTCTCCGCCAGGAAATCCAGGTCCGCTTCCTGGCCGATCGCGAGGATGATCTGATCGGCGTCCAGCACGATCTCGCGGCCGTCTTCCCCGTCGACCGGGGTGCAGACCAATCCTTCCGGCCTGAGCCGCCGGGGCCGGTGGCCGGGGATCACGTCGATGCCTTCCTGCTCCGCCGCCAGAATCTCCTCCGCGAGGGCGGGCATCTCCTCGCGGCTCTCGAGAGAGACGAGGGTCACGCGTCGCGCTCCGAGCCGCCGCGCCACGCGTGACGCGTCGACGGCCGCGTTACCGCCCCCGACGACGGTCACGCGCGCTCCGGTTTCGACCCGTTCTCCGTGGGCAACCCGCCGAAGGTAGTCGAGGCCCGAGATCACGGACGGAGCTTCCACCCCGTTCGCGCGCTCCAGCTCCATCTTGCGCGGCGGGCCGCCCCCGACGGCGAGGTAGATCGCGTCGTACCCGTCTTCCAAGAGATCGCCGAGCTGAACGTCGCGCCCCAGCCGCACGCCGCCCCGGAACTCGACCCCGAGCCCGAGAACGCGCGCCACGTCCCGCTCGAGCGCCTCGCGCGGCAGCCGGTGAGCGGGAATGCCGTGGGCCAGCATTCCACCGGGACGATCGGCGGCATCGAACAGGGTGACGGCATAGCCGCGCAGCCGGAGGTCGTGGGCGGCGGTGAGCCCCGAGGGGCCGGCTCCGATCACGGCGACGCGGCGACCGTGGTCCGGATCGAGCACCGGGTGGTAAGGCTCCTTTTCCTGCTCGGCGGCCCAGTCCACCACGAAACGCTTGAGATCGTTGATCGCGATCGGCTCGTCCGTGCCGGCGCGGACGCAAACGCTCTCGCACGGGTGATGGCAAACCCGGCAAACCGACTCGGGGAGCGGAGTCCGGCTCAATATGTGGCCGAGCGCCTCCGCGTACTCTCCGGCGGCGACGTGCCCCACGTATCCCTGGATGCAAAGCGACAGCGGACAGCTCGCGCTGCACGGAGCGTTGTCGGGAGCGCAGCCGGGTGACCGCATCATTCCGCCGCCCGCGAGCTGGCGCTCGTACCCCTCGGTCACGGACTGCTCGCATCGCAGACCGGCCGGCTCGCGCCCGCAGACACGACAGCGGGTCGGATCCACTTCGAAGACGAGTCTCTGCTCGGGGCCGCCGTCCCGCCGCGAATCGTAGACGGGACACGCGCGTTCGACGATCACGACGCTGACGCCGCTTGCCTCCCGAGCCCGGCGGAATGCAGCGATCGCGGCCGGTTGATTGAAGGGGTCCACCTTCTCCACGTGCTGGACGCCGAATGCTCTCACCACCGCCTCGATCGAGACGGTGTGGCCGGGGGCATTGCCCGCGCTCTCCTGAAAGCCGGTCATGGCGGTCACGCGGTTGTCCAGGATGACGGCGACCATGTCGACGCCCTCCTTGACGGCGTCGACGAGCGCCGGCATTCCCGAGTGAAAGAAGGTCGAGTCACCCATGAACCCGACCGTGCGCTGACCGGTCACCCGGCTGACGCCGGCGGCCAGGGAGAAGCCGGCCCCCATGCACAGCAGCGCGTCCGCCGTCTCCAGCGGCGGCCCGTAGCCGAGCGTGTAGCAGCCGATGTCGTTGAAGAAGAGCTGGTCTTCGTCGAACGCGAAGCGGGCGGCGACGAAGGCAGCGCGGTGGGGACAACCGGGGCACAGCGTCGGCGGCCGCGCGGGGAGGGATGGAACCGGCTCGTCCGCCTCCGCCTCCGCCGGCGGCGACTCCGGCTGGAGAAAGCGCCGGAAGGCACGCTCGATCACCTCCGGCCCGTACTCGAATGCTTCCGGCAGATGGCCGGTGCGCTTGCCGAGGATCTCGGGCGTCAGACCGTTTCGCACGCAAAGCAGCTGCAGCGCGTCCTCGAGAAACGGTGCGAGCTCCTCGATCACGAGCACTCGTTCCACTCCGCGAAGACGCTCGACGAGCTCCGCTTCCGGCAGCGGATGAATGATCCCGAGGCTCCAGAGCGCCACGCCGTCCGGCGCATCCCGTGCGATCACGTCCGCGCAGGTGGCGGCCGGGGCGCCCGCCGCCAGTACGACGGCAGGACCGGCGCCTTCGCAATGCAGAAATCCGGAGCCGGCCAGGAGCTCACGCGCGCGCTCTATCCGTAGCGGCAACTCGGTACGCATCCGGCGGGCGTTCACCGGGATCGGAACGTAGCGCTTCGGATCTCGAACGAACCCGCGGACCTCAGGCTCTGCGATGCGACCGTACCGGACCACCGCCCGCGAGTGGCAGACGCGCGTCGTGACGCGGAGGATCACCGGCAGCCGGCTCTTTTCGGACAGCTCGAAGGCGAAGCTCGCCATGTCGTGAGCTTCCTGCGGTGTGCTGGGGTCCAGGATCGGGATGTGCAGCATCGGCCCCAGGTAGCGCTGATCCTGTTCGTTCGGGCTCGTGGTGCAGCCGGGATCTCCCGCGCTCACGATCACCATGCCGCCCTCGACGCCGACGTAAGGAATCGTCGAGAGCGGATCCCCGGCGACGGAAAGCCCCAAGTGCTTCATGGCGCACATCGATCGGGTCCCGGCCAGTGACGCGGAGAAGGCCATCTCCAGAGCGACCTTCTCGTTCACCGAGTACTCGAACACGATCCTCCGGGCCGCCGCGATCCGGGCGAAGGTGTCGGTGATCTCCGAGGATGGCGTTCCCGGGTATCCGCTGGCGAAGCCG
>JALGZO010000131.1 GCA_025774865.1 bacterium
GGATCCGCGGCGTGAGCTTGTCCGGCGTGGGACCCGGCGCCTCGGCCCGATAGAGCTGCATCGCGCCGACGCCGAGGATCGGCATGATCGCAAGCGACAGGACGATGATGCCCATACCCCCGATCCATTGGGTGAAGCAACGCCAGAACAGGAGTCCGCGCGGCATTGCTTCGATGTCGCTCAGGATACTCGCGCCGGTCGTCGTGAAACCGGACATCGTCTCGAACATGGCGTCCGTTACGTCGACGATCGCACCCGAGAACAGATACGGCAGGGTGCCGAAGACCGCCATGGCCGTCCAGCCGAAGACCACCACGCCGAAACCGTCGCGCGGACTGAGGTCGCGCGCTCCGCGCGTCACGAGGTACACGGCAAAGCCGGCCAAGATCGTCACTCCGAACGCCGCCGCGATCGCCCGAGCGTCTCCGCCGCCGTGCGCGAGCGAAACGCCGAGCGGCGCGAGCATCGCGACTCCAACGAACAGGAGCAGCAGTCCGACTGCGTGGAACACTCCGCGAAGGTTCATGCCGTCAGGAGAACATGCTCTCGACCTTGGGGATCGCCGATGGCTGTGCGAAGACGATCGCCCGGTCGTGCGGTTGAAGCACCGTATCGCCGTTGGGAATGCCAAAGACATCGTCGCGGGAGAAGCCCCCGAGAATCGCGTCGCGGGGGAATTTCACATCACGTAGCGGCTTGCCCACGATCTTCGCCCTCTCGCTCGTGGCCAGCTCGAGTACTTCCGCGTCGATGTCCTTGAAGGTCGTGACTTGAAGGATGTGCCCGCGGCGCACAAACCGCAGGATGGCGCCGGCCGCCGTGAGGCGCGGGTTGACCGCCGCGTCCAGACCGATCTCCTTGAGGATCGGGATGTAGTCCGTGCGCTTGACGAGCGCGACCACCTGACGCGCTCCCAGGTGCCGCGCCAGCAGCGCGCTCATCACGTTCGTCTCCTCGTCTCCCGAAACGGCGACGAAGCCGTCGGTCTCGGCGGCACCGCACTCCCGGAGGGCGCTCAGGTTCGTGCCGTCGCCGTGGAGAACCGTCGTCTTGCTGAGCGACGCAGCCAGCTCCTCGGAACGGTCCCGGTCCGTTTCCAGGAGCCGCACCTCCGCGTCCATGGTCTCCACTCGAGACGCCACCCGCTCCCCCACTTGACCGCCGCCCACGATCAAGAACCTCGGCTGACGCTTCGACCGGCCCTTCTCGGCATCGGCCGAAACGAACGTGGCCAGCGCATCCCGCGCCCCCAGCATGTAGACACGATCCCCCGGCACGATCCGGTGGTTGCCGCGGGGGATGATCGTGACGCCCTCCCGGATGATCGCCACGACCAGCACGTCGACCTGGTCGTAGGCGGCGCGCAGCTCGGCGAGGCTCTTGTTGGCGAGGGCACTCTCCTGGTCGACGCGGATCCCCACGAGCCGCACGCGTCCCTTGTCGAACTCGACGGAATCGGTGACCTGACGTCCCTCGAGGATGCCCGCGATTTCCCGAGCCGCTTCTTCGTCCGGGTTGATGATGAAGTCGATCCCGAAGGCCTCCTTCGTGAGCTTCACGTCCGGCTCCGACAGGATCGCCTCCGAGAGGCGCGCGACCGATTGGGTAGCCCCCAGGCGGCCGGCAAACGCACAGACTGAGAGATTGACGGAGTCGAGCTGCGAGACGGCCAGGAGTAGGTCCGTATGGTCGATTCCGTTCTCGCGGAGAACCCGGGGGTCGGTCCCGTCTCCCACGACGCCGTAGACGTCCAGCTCGTTGATCCGAGCGATTGCGCCCGGGTCCCGATCCAGCACGACGATGTCGTGGCCCTCCCGGATCAAGCGCTCCGCGATGTACGTTCCGACCTCTCCGGCCCCGATGATGAGGATGCGCATCGGATCCCCCGCCTTCTCGGCGATCGAACCGGCGGAGTCTATCCCTCCCCCGAGGGAAAGGCGAACCCTTTCCAGACGGCCCTCACGCCGCCTCGGCGCCGCCTTGACATCCCGCGAAGCCCGCTCCTAGAATCCCCCGCGCGTCGTTCGCGCGCCTTCCGATTCGAGAGGAGTCGATGCGTTCCTTCCCCGGCGAGATTCGTATCCTCGGGCTCCTGTTCGCGACCTTGCTCCTGTTCGTCGGCTCCGGTTGCGCGGATCGTGACCTTGCCGAGGAACACGTGAAGCTCTTCCTCCGGATCGAGCACCTTCCTCCCGGGCGCACGCAGGCCGACGAAGAAGTCGTTCTGCGGGCCGTCATCGAGAGCTCGCTCGACGGGTCGAAACTCGAGGCTTGGGTGCGGATCGTCGGCGAGGGCGATACCGACGAACGCATTCGGCTGCAGATCGCAGAGGGCGGCGTCGGCAGCGCCACCGTGCCCGGGCGTCCTCGCGGCGAGGTCATCCAATATGTGATCGAGGCGCGCGACGCAGCGGGGCTCGTCGTGGCGCTGCCCCGAGGTGCGGACGAAGGCAAGACCTATTCGCTGCGGTTCGTGGGAGAGAGCTCGCGAATCCTCGGCGCCATCTCGTTTCTCTCCGCCGTGCTCGCCGTGGTCCTCTTCATCGGCGCCGGTGCCGCGGCGGTTCAGAACCTCCGGGGACGCATGAGCGCGGGACCCGCCGGAATGCTGGGCGGGTTCGGAGTCATCCTCGTCGTCGTCGGTCTGCTCCTCATCGGGGCGATCCACGCCCGCCAGGTCACGGGACACTTCTGGCCCGACACCCCGGTGCTGCTGGCCCTGAGCCGGGGGGACCTCGCGTTGGTTTCGCTCGTCTGGATCGGGAACCTCTTCGTGGGGCGTCGTCTGCTTCTCGACGAGGAACCAGAGGGCGCGCCCCGCGGTGAACGTGCGTTCGCCGGCATCGCGGCTCTCCTCGCGGTCGTGTCGATCATCGCGCTTCTCTTCTAGCGGCCCTGCGAGATCGCGGCGCGCAATGCGAGGGCCTGCGGGTGGTTCGGACGACCTTGCAGCAGCTCGATGCACAGCTGCTCCGCTTCGGTCAGCTTTCCGACCTTGTGCTTCACCTCGGCGACCGTCAGAAGCATTTGTTCGCGGTTGCTCGGCCTCAAGTCGAGAAGCGTGCTGAGATACAGGTCCGCGCTTTGCCAATCCTCGCGTCGTT
>JALGZO010000132.1 GCA_025774865.1 bacterium
GAGGAGCTTCGCATTCCGGACAGCGCGTTCGAGTGCGACACGAAGTGGGAGCAGATGGAAGGGTTCGTGGAGCGGCTCGGCGAAACGGCATCGTCGCTCGGGCTCGGCTTCGGCGTGAAGTTCAGCAACACGCTGATCGTCGAGAACCACCGCGACTTCTTCCCGGCGGAGGAACAGGAGATGTACCTCTCCGGGGAGCCGCTGCACGTTCTGACGATGAATCTCGTCGGGCGGTTCCGGGAGCGGTTCGGGGACCGGTATCCCATCTCGTTCTCGGCCGGGATCGACAAGACGAACTTCCCGGACGCGGTGGCACTCGGGCTCGTGCCGGTCACTGTGTGTACCGACCTGCTCCGCCCCGGAGGCTACGGTCGCGCCGCGGCGTATTTCACGGAGCTGGCGAAGCGGATGCGGGGGGTCGGAGCGGCTACGATCGACGAGTTCATCCTCCGCGCGTACGGGCACGAGGAAGCCGCGCCGGGCGACGTCTCCGCCGCGAAGCTCCTGAACACGAAGACCTACGTGGAGCGCGTGACGGCGGACCTGCGCTACCGGAAGGAGCGGACTTCCAAGGTCCCGAAGAAGATCGGCCGGCACTTGAAGCTCTTCGACTGCATCAGCTGCGACAAGTGCATCCCCGTCTGTCCGAACGATGCGAACTTCACGTTCGTGATGCCGGAGATGGACATCCCGGTCGTGAAGGTCCGGCAGGACGGAGCGGACTGGGTGGCGACGACCGAGGAGCCGATCACGGTCCGCGAGACGCACCAGATCGGGAACTTCTCGGACTTCTGCAACGACTGCGGCAACTGCGACGTCTTCTGTCCGGAGGACGGCGGACCGTACGTGATGAAGCCGCGATTCTTCGGGAGTCTCGAGGCGTTTCGGGAGTCGTCGCCGCTCGATGGGTTTCACGTCCATCCCACGGAGGACGGCTGCGTCGTCAGCGGCCGCTTCGACGGCCGCGACTATCGACTCGAGCTCACCGAGGACGGCGAACGTGCGCGCTACGAGGGTCGAGGATTCGCGCTGGAGCTTCTGTGCTACGATCCCGCGGGCACGCTCGAAGGGGAGGCGGAAAGCGAAGTGGACCTCACGTACTTTCACCTGATGGATCGGCTGCAGCGGGCCCTGCTGGTCGAGAGCGGCACGAACTGGGTCAACTCGTGACGGAGGAACGCGTGAGCGTCGACCGGGGCGAGATCCTGCGGCTGGCCGAGAGCTACACCGACGACATGGTGACCTTCCTGCGGGAGATGATCGCCATTCCCTCGGAGAGCGCGGAGGAGAAGGCCGTCATCGAGCGGGCGAAGGCCGAGATGGAGAAGGTCGGCTTCGACGAGGTGAAGATCGACGGTCTCGGCAACCTGCTCGGCCGGATCGGCTCCGGCCCGACGGTGATCGCGATGGACGCGCACCTCGACACGGTGGGGGTGGGGGATCCGTCGACCTGGATACGCGACCCGTACGAGGGGGAGCTCGAGGACGGCATCGTCTACGGGCGCGGTGCGGGGGACCAGGAGGGCGGAATGGCCTCCATGGTCTATGGGGCGAAGATCATCAAGGACCTCGGACTCGGGGAAGACACCACCCTCTGGGTCACCGGCACCGTCATGGAGGAAGACTGCGACGGTCTCTGCTGGCAGTACCTCCTGAAGGAGAAGGTGCTGGAGCCGGAGGTCGTCGTGATCACGGAGCCGACGAACCTCGGGGTCTACCGCGGCCAGCGCGGCCGCATGGAGATGGAAGTTCGCACGCAGGGACTCTCCGCGCACGGCTCGGCTCCCGAGCGCGGGGTCAACGCCGTGTACAAGATGGCGGGGATCATCGCCGACGTGGAGATGCTGAACGAGCGGCTCACGGACACGGCCGACGATTTCCTCGGTAAGGGAAGCATCACGATCTCGGACATCCGGGCGACCTCACCATCGCTCTGTGCGGTCGCGGACAGCTGCACAGTTCATCTCGATCGACGGCTGACCCGCGGCGAGACACTGGAGGCAGCGGTCGCCCAGATCGAGGCGCTCCCGAGCGTGCAGGCCGTCGAGGCCACCGTCACCGTGCTCGACTACGCACGGGAGGCGTACACCGGCCTGACGTACCCGGTCCAGAAGTACTATCCGACCTGGACGATGGAGGAAGATCATCCGCTGATCGTCGCGGCGGCGAAGACCGCCGCCGCGGTGCTCGGCGAGCCGCCGCGTGTCGACAAGTGGGGCTTCTCGACGAACGGCGTCGCCACCTGTGGCCTTTTCGGCGTTCCGACCGTGGGATTCGGTCCGGGTCACGAGATCCACGCGCACAGCCCCGAGGACCAGGTCCCCGTGGATCACCTCACGAAGTGCGCCGCGTTCTACGCGGCCTTCCCGCGCTTCTATCTCGAGACGCGGACGTCCTGATGTCGGACGCGATCCGAGAGAAGCTCGACCGCCTGGCGGCCGCGTCGAACGACCTCCACGACGGCGACCTCCTGCTCACGTGGAACGTCTCCGACGACGGGATCCGAAACGTGCTCCTCGCCGCCGAGATTCTGCAGGACCTCTACCGCGCGGGGTTGCCGACACGCGTCTTCGGTCGGGGTCTCGGCCTGTCCATCTTCCGAGACAACTCGACCCGCACGCGTTACTCGTTTCGCGCGGGCTGCAACGTGCTCGGACTCGCGACGGAAGAGCTGGAGGAGTCGACTTCCCAGATCGCACATGGCGAGACGGTCCGCGAGACCGCGACGATGATCTCGTTCCTGACGCAGGCAATCGGCATCCGCGACGACATGTTCCTGGGCGAGGGCCACGCGTACATGAAGGAGGTCGCGGCGGCGGTGGAGGAGAGCTTCCGCGAAGGTGTCCTACCGCAGCGACCGGCGGTGGTGAACCTCCAGTGCGACCTGGATCATCCCACGCAGTCGCTGGCCGACGCGCGGTATCTCGCGGAGACGTTCGGCGGCCTCGAAGCCCTGAAGGGCAAGAAGCTCGCGATGACGTGGGCGTACTCCCCGAGCTACGGGAAGCCGCTATCGGTGCCGCAGGGGATCGTGAGCTTGATGACGCGGTTCGGAATGGATGTCGTCCTCGCGCATCCGGGGGGCTACGAGCTCGT
>JALGZO010000133.1 GCA_025774865.1 bacterium
CTTCCGGTGGGGCCGGGGACTCCGACGTACTACACCCCTTGACGCGGGCCCTTGAGGCCGTGAGCGACCGTCTCCGGGGGCGAAGTACCGCGGTGACTCACGATCGCGTCTTACGAAGGTCCCCGGATTCTCTCTACGGCAAGCTATTCCGCCGCGCCAAAGCATGTCTGCTCAGCGAAGCACCGTCAGTCTCTCTGTCGCCACTCTGACGCCATTCAGACTCGCAACGTAGAAGTAAACGCCGGCTGGAATCGCAGTTCCGCTGGCGTCGCGAAACGAGTCCTCGAGTGAGGCGACGATTCGGCCGGCGACGTCGTAGGCGAGGAGCTCGACGTGGCCGGGTCGACCGAGCGAGTACGCGATGATGGTACTCGAGCGCGCCGGATTCGGGTGGCTCGGTTGAACTCGAAGCAGGGGAGCGTCGAGGGGGACGATCCGACGATCGAGTCATCGCGGGATCGAGCTTCGGCGGGTTGTTCTCGACGTACTTCGCGTTCAACCACCCGGAGATGGTCATCGAGCGCGCATCGGCGGAGCAAGCAAGAGCGGCGAGCCAGGAGGAGAGCTTAGACCGCCAATCGCTGGCGCATCGTTTCGGCACTGGAATCGAACATTGCACCGGCAAGAGCGAGACGTGGTCGATACAGGACGATGGCGACGGCCAAGAGAGTACCCTGGCCCAAGACAAGCGCAAATCCTCCAAGACCGAATGTTGCCATCCCGATGCCCGCCGGGAGAAGCCAAACCACCGCCATGTAGATCGTGGGGAGGATGCCGCCGCCGTGCTCCTTGCTGGCGAAGTGGAAGAACTGCCGGGGGGCCGGGACTCGAACGGATACTTCATTGCCCAACAGGACGCCGCTGAGCACGAAGGTGGCAAATCCCAGGAGCGACGCAATGCCCAGAGCGGGGCCGATTAGAATACCGACGCTCGCGCACAAAGGAAGGATCTGGACGAACACGACCAGGAAGTATGCGAGGTTCTTGCTCCACATCACTTCGCGACCAGTCAACGGAAAGATCCGGTAGCGATCCGCCGCAGCACGATCCAAGCCGAAGGAATTCATCGGGATGGCCGTTTGGGCGAGAATTGCCACGAGGCCGACCGCGAGGTGTAGAGGAGTGGGATCGTCACGAACGAACAGGTATGCTGTTGCGCCCCAAGACATGGCGATACCGGCCCACGGTTCCGGTGTTCGCGTGAGATAGCGGATTTCCTTGACCGTGCCGGCCCCCACGGGAGAACGAAGACCGCGCCACAACCGACTTCGGCCTGCGCGTGCATGCTTCGGGGAGGCTACGACGATCGGATTCGTCAATGCGCGGCGGAAGCCCCACCGGACTACGCCTGCCCCGACCAGGCAGGCGCCGGCGAGGAGCCCGAGCGAGGGGAGTGAGCCGGGGCCGGTGGCCGCGCGAATCGCCCAAGCCGCGGGGGTCCAGTTGCGGAGCTTGACGAGGGCGCCGTCCGTTCCCGTGGAGTTCGTGAGGAGGATCGGATCGTCGTGGACTCCTTCCAGGTAGAGGCTACCCGACTCGAAACTGAAGTTGATTTGTGCCAACCCTATCCACGCGAGAATCGACAGGCCGAGGAGCACCAGTACAACCTCGCGGCCGCGTCGTGAAGCAAGAAGTCCGGCGCTGGCGAAGGATAGTGCCCAGGAGAACAAGGCGCACGCCGCTACGAACAGAATCCCGGCCGCCAATCCAGCGATGGGTCGGGGAGCTGCGGTCAAAGGGATCAAGGTTGCCAAGGAAAGCGCGATCAGTACCCAGTACACAGGCTTGAGAAACGTCGCGGCCACGGAGTAGGTCAATAACTCGCGCATCGAGAGTGGAAACACCAGGAGTCGCACAGGAGACACCTCCCCTCCCTGCGTTGCGACGCTGGCGACCATCGCAGGAAGCATGATCCAGAGGAAGAGGGTCAAGATCAGCAATCCCTCGGTCACGAGTGGTGCGAGACCAAGTTCTTCCGTACCGAACTGGCTTGCCGCAAAGAGACTCACCGTGAGATGCCCTGGAAGGGCTAGGGCTGCAAGAACCGCCACGATCAAGAAGTCGACGACGGCGAAACGCCCTCGCGACCGAAGGGCGCGCCATTGCACGTGCCACTGATAGCGGAGAAGCGTGGCTAGGCGAGCCAAGAAAGATCCGGCCTTTCCGCCGGTTCGCCGACGGCCTCGACGAAGACGTCCTCAAGGGAGCCGCCCGATCGTCGGAGCGACTCGAGGGATTCCTCGACTGCGAGGCTCCCCGCGACAATGATGGCAACACGGTCGGCCAGGCGCTCGATGATTTCGAGTATGTGTGACGTCAGAAAAATCGTGGCGCCGCTCTTCGCGAGCTGGCTCAACAGACTCCGAATGTGTCTGCTCGCGATCGGATCGATTCCCTCGAATGGTTCGTCCAGGAACAGAACGCGTGGGCGATGAATCAGCGCCATTGCTAGTGCCGTTTTCTTTCGCATGCCGTGGGATGCGTCGACCGCATGGGTTCCCCGATCGTCCCACAAGTCGAGAAGGCGCAGGAGATCCTCGGTGCGTGACTCGATGTCCGCTCCTGGGAGCTCGTGCATCTGCCCGGCCAGCGTGAGATGTTCCGACAGAGAGAGGCGATCGAACAGCGCGAGATCATCGGGAATCACACCCATATGGCGCTTCACGTTCACCGGTTCGCTCAGAATCGATCGTCCGTCGATCCATGCGTTGCCGCTCGTGGGGGGAAGAAGTCCGGTTAGCATCCGGACTGTGGTCGACTTGCCCGCGCCATTTGGCCCGAGAAACCCGAAGAAAGATCCACGAGACACTTCGAAGGAGATATCGTTAACGGCAACCTTGGATCCGAACTCACGCGTGAAGTTGCGGACCACGATCGCGGCGTCGCTCTGAGGCGGAGAAGCATGGGAGTCCATGCCGCCGGAGGATACCCAAACATTCACAAAACCGCGATATCGGTTCGATCACGTCGCCGCACCGGTCGACCGAGCGGGCCGTCCGCACAATCCTGCGGAGACATTGCGGAGACGGCCTTTCGGCCCGGTCCACCCCCACAAGGTAAAAGGCCCAAACCGCAAAGGGTTCGGGCCTGGATCT
>JALGZO010000134.1 GCA_025774865.1 bacterium
TTGCGAGCGGAGGATCCGCGGGACTCACCGAGCCCGGTCTCGGCGAAGGTCGGGCTCCTGGCATGGGGTCCGTTCCTCTTCCTTCATCTCGAACAATTCGGCAACGTCGCGCGTCTGTCGGCCCGCGCCGATCTCCCGACGGGAGTGTCCGGGATGCTCGTCGCGCTCGGTCTCGCGCTCGGCCTCGGGCTCGCGCGCCACCTGCCGCGTACGGGGTTCTGGGCCGGCACACCCGTTCTGCTTCTCGCCGCCATGTTCTTCGGACGTGGGCTCGTGTGGTCGGCGGCTTCGGGTCCCCTCTCGGTGTCCACACTCGTCGTGACGCAGCTCGCCGGCGCGACGCTCCTCGCGCGGGCGCTCTCGGGTCGCCGCCCGACGCAGGAGACTCTCCTCGACGTCGTATTCTACGGATCAGGGCTCCTCCTGCTCTTCGGGTTCATCTTCAGCCACTACGCCGCGTACGACATTGCCCTTGCGGGTTCTCGTACGTCGATCTTCCTCCTCGCGGCCGCCGGGCTCCTCACCGCCTCGATCCTCGCTCCGAGACCCGAGCCCCGGGCGGCACCCCGGTTCTCGTTCACGGGGCTGGTGATTCTCGTCGCTCTCGCGATGCTCCCTCTCGTTCGACCGTTCCTCGCCCCGGCCCTCGCCCCCGAGGGCGGCCCCCGGCCGGAGGCGCGCCCCGGGCATGTCGCAGTGGGCGAGCCGATCCGGGCGGTGTCCTTCAACCTGCACAACGGCTTCGACGAGGCGGGCGGCTTCGCCCTCGACGAGATGCTCCTCGCGCTCCGCCGCGAAGACGCCGACGTCGTGGCGCTCCAGGAAGTCAGCCGGGGCTGGGTGATCAACGGCTCCGCGGACCTGTTCGAGCTCTCACGTGAAGCTCTCGGGCTACCCGGCGTCCCGGGACCCTCGGTCACCCCGGACTGGGGCAACGCCGTCTTCACGCGCTGGCCGGCGCGAGCGTCGCGAGTGGAGCCGCTGCCACCCGACGATCTTCCGCTCCCCCGGGCGGTACTGATCGTCGACCTGGAAGCGCCGGAGGACGAGACCAGGCAGCTCCGGATTCTCGCCACGCACTGGCACCAAGTGACCGACGATCATTCGATCCGGAACGAGCAAGCTCGCTTCATCGTCACCCACCTCGAGGCCCCCGCGGACACCATGCCGTCCCTCCTGCTCCCGAAGCCGAGGTCGACCGGGACGCGCTGACGAACCCGTCCGACGCTCCCCACCGACGCATCGATACGATCCTCTACCGCGGCCCGTGGCGGCTGCTCCGGGCCGAGGCGGCCCCGCCGTGGGGCTCGGATCACCGGGCCGTGGTCGCGGAGCTGCTGCTCGAGCGGCGGCTTCAGGTCGGAGAGCGCGACCGGACTTCCCCCCCCGGGACGGTCCCGGTAAAGTAGGACCGAAGAGTCATGATCGGCCGCGGGGTCCGCGTCGCGGTGCGTTCGGGGAGCCGGACGGCTCCGGGGAGGTCGTCGATGAAACGTTCGCAGGCCGCGCCGAATCAAAAGGCGAAAGACGTCATGACCCGCAATGTCCTGCGGGTGCAGCCCGACTGGCCGATCGAGCAGCTCACCCAGTTCCTCGTGAAGCACTCGATTTCGGGGGCGCCGGTCACCGCCGAGGACGGCCAGTTGATCGGGGTGGTCTCCCTGTCGGACGTGGCCCGGGCGAACACGCTCACGGACGAAGACCTCCAGCCCACCGCCCACGACTACTATCTCCAGATGCTCGACGCCTACGACGCGGGTGCGGACATACCGCGGCTCGAGCGAGAAGCCTCACAGATCAAGGTGAGCGAGATCATGACGCCGGTGGTCATCGACGTGGATCACGACGCGACCGTGCAACGCGTCGCCGAGATCATGATCGAGAATCGAGTCCACCGGCTGTTCGTTACGCAGGGGGGCAAGATCGAAGGCGTCGTCACCACGTTGGACATGCTGAAGGCGATCCGGGACCTCTAGCGTCAATAGCCGGGAGGCCAACCGAACTCCGCGAGGTCGACCCGCCCGCGACGATCGAAGCGCACTCCCTCTGCTTCGAGCAACCGACGCTGCCTTCGTTCACCGTCACCACCGGAGCGCGAACTGATCTCGCCGCGCGAATTGATGATGCGATGCCAGGGGACGTCCGATTCGTCGGGGAGCGCCGCCATCGCGAATCCGACGACGCGCGGCGTTGCGGCCCCGACGAGATCCGCGATCCGGCCGTACGTGGACACGAAGCCGGGCGGCACTTGCCGAACCGCGGCGTAGATCCGATCATGTCCAGAGGTGTCGGTCACGCGAGAGGACACGGAATCGCCCCCGGGATCGTGTGGTGAAGAGAATGCGTTCACTTGAGCCGCACCGAGCCCCGGAGTCAAGCCTCTGGCGCCGGGCGTGGATCGCCTCCGTGGTTCTGGTTCTCCTCAACGCCGCGGGCTCCCGAGCCGACGCCCCCCCTGATGGCGAGGTTCGCGCCGAGGATCACCGGTCGATTCACGAGCTCGAGACGCTCCGGCACCGGGCGCTTCCGGACGCGGCCCGCCGCGTCGATCCGCCGGCGCCGATCACGCCGCTCCTGCGATCGTCCGGGCTGTTGACCCACGAAGTGCACGGATACCACCCCTGGTGGATGGGCACGTCCTACACGACGTACGACTGGTCGTTGCTCTCGACCATCGCGTTCTTCTCTCTCGAGCTCGACGGCACCGGCGCGATCGTGGATGACCACGGCTGGCCGTGGCCGACGCTCGTGGCGACTGCACACGAGAACGGGGTCCGGGTACTCGTGACCGCGACCCTTTTCTCCACGTCGGAGATCAGCGTCCTGCTCGCGGATCCCGCCCGGAGACAGGTCGCGGTCACGAATCTCGTCGCGGAGGTCCAATCGGCCGGGGCCGACGGTATCAACCTCGACCTCGAGGGAGTGCCGGGGGCGCGCAAGGAGGATCTCGTCGCATTCGTCGGGGAGCTCGAGGCGGCGCTGGACTCCGCGCTGCCGGCGCCGTACTTGAGTGTCGCGACCCCCGCCGTCGACTGGGACAACGCGTTCGACTACGACGAGCTCGCGTTCCGGTGCGACCACCTCATGGTGATGGCGTACGACTACCACTGGTCGGGTAGTGCGTTCACGGGGCCGGTGGCACCGCTCGCCGGGTGGGGAACCTACAACGTCAGCTGGACGGTGCAGGACTACCAGACGTGGGGAACGCCGCCGGGCAAGATGCTGCTCGGCGTGCCGTACTACGGATATCGCTGGGAGACGGTGTCGGGCGAGCCCGGAGCGGCGACGACCTCGTCGGGCGTGGCCCGGACGTACACACAGGCCGCCGCTGACGCGGAGTTGCACGGCTTCCTCTGGGACGTCCCATCGTCGACACCGTGGTACCGCTACGAGGATCCCGGCTGGCGGCAGGGCTGGTACGACGACGATTCGAGCCTCGCCGCCAAGTACACGCTCGTGCTCGACGAGGGCCTCGCCGGCGTCGGAATCTGGGCGCTGGGCTACGACGGGACGCGACCCGAGCTCTGGACCGCTCTCGCCGCGGCGTTCACCGACGCGATCGGGGTGCCCGGGCCGGTCGCGGTCGTGAGCCAGGGCCCGACGCTCCGGCTCGCCGGAAGGAACCCGTTCCGCGTCCAGGTCGATCTCGTCTTCTCACTGGCTCGCAGGGGCCCAGCCAAGCTCACCGTCCACGACGTGGCCGGCCGTCGGGTGCGGACGTTGGTTCATGGCCACCTCCCCGCCGGCCCGGCGCCAGCCCGCTGGAACGGGGCCACCGACGCCGGACGGGGCGCCGCCGCGGGCACCTACTTCGTTCGCCTCGAGACGGAGAACGCGGTCCGTACCCTGCGAGTCGTCCGGATTCCATGAGTCATCGAGGCGTCGCGAGGAACCGTCGCAGAGCGCGGGTGACCGCATCCGGCGCTTCGAGTGCCGAGACGTGACCCGCGTCTTCGATCTCGACGAAGCCCGCGCCCTCGATCGCGCGAGCCAGGCGACGCGCCCCGATCGGGGGCGTCAACGAATCCTCCGCTCCCACGAGCACGAGAGTCGGCACGTCGATCGTGGCGAGGTCCGCGACACTGTCGGGTCGCTCGCGCATCGCGTCGAGCGCAGCGATCGCCCCCGCCGGCGTCGTCGCCCGGATCA
>JALGZO010000135.1 GCA_025774865.1 bacterium
CGCAGCGATGCGCGGCTGGCCAGCATGGATGTCGTGGTGTCGGCGTTCGCGATCCGGCGCGTCCGGATTCCGGTCCGCTCCACGATCCACTGGTCCGACGTGTCGACGATCTTCTCGAGGTCGGCGTTCGTCAGGAGCTCTTCCGGAGCATCGGACCCGATTCCCACGATCCCGATCTTGGGATCAGCCAGAAACTTGGGCACCGGTACGCTCCTGCAGCTCGGTTTCGATGTAGTCGTTGATTCGCTCGCGCGCCGAACGGACCGCGACCAGGATCGCGTTCTTGATCGCCTTCGGGGTCGAGCTGCCGTGAGCAATCACCACCACGCCGTCGACGCCCAGCAGCGGCGCCCCTCCGTACTCCGCGTAGTCCAGCTGCTGCGACAGGCTGCGGAACACCGGTTTCATCAGCAGCGCCCCGAGCCGGTTGCGCAGATCGTCACCGATCTGATCGCGGATCAAAGTCGAGATCAGATGGATGACGCTCTCGGAGAACTTGAGCACGACGTTGCCGACGAACCCGTCGCAGACGACGACGTCTGCGTCCCCCGCGAAGATGTCGCGGCCCTCCACGTTCCCCACGAAGTTGAGGCCGCTCTCGGCCAACAACGGGTACGACGACTGCACGAGCTTGTTTCCCTTGGAGCTCTCTTCGCCGATGTTCAGAAGCCCCACCTTCGGATCGGTTCGTCCGAGGAGGATGCGCGCGTAGATGTGGCCCATGATCCCGAACTGGAGGAGATCGGCCGGAATGCAATCGGAGTTGGCGCCGACGTCCAGGATGATGGCTCCACCCGACGGCGTGGGCACGAACGTGGCGATCGCTGGCCGCCTCACGCGCTTGATGCGCCCGAGCATCAGGAGTGTGGAGGCGACGACCGCTCCGGTGTTGCCGGCGGAGACGAGTCCCTGGGCGCGCTGCTCCTTGAGGAGCCGCGTCGCCACGGTGATCGACGCACCCTTCTTCCGGCGGACCTGTCGCGCCGGATCTTCGCCCATCTCGATACGTTCGGTGGCCGGCTCAATCATGAGGCGAGGATCGGCCGCCATGCCGAAGCGGCCGAGCTCCGCGCGGATCGCCTTCTCGTCGCCGACGAGCACCACGCCGACGCCCTCGGCTTCGCGCACGGCGTCGACGGCACCCTCCACTTCAACCTGAGGTGCACCGTCGCCACCCATGGCGTCGACGACGATCGTGAGCTTGGCAGAACCGGCCGTGCTCTCGGAGCCGCTCAACGTCAGGCGTCGTCTTTCCCGGCCATGACCTTCCGACCGCCGTAGTGCCCGCAGTGGAGACAGACCCGATGAGGGAGCTTCACCTGGCCGCACTCGGGACACACGTTGCGCGACGGCACGCGCAGCGCGAGATGGGAGCGTCGTTTCAGTTTCCGGGTCTTCGAGATCCGGTACTTGGGTAGTGCCATGAGACTCTCTACTCCTCCGGGGTTTCCGATGACGGCGTCTCGAACGCGCTCCTCAGCGCGTCCCAGCGAGGGTCGATCGGAGTCGGATCGCAATCGCAGGGTTCTTTGTTGCGGTTCACTCCGCAACGCGGGCAGATGCCTCGACAGTCGTCGCGACATAGGTTCTTGATGGGGACTTCCAGGAGCACCGCCGCCCGAAAGGGACTCGTCAGATCCAGCACCGTCGTGTCCGACGCCACCTGGATCACCCCTTCCGGAGACTCCGTGTCCCGAGCCGACTTCTCTACCACCACCCGCACATCCAAGTCGGCTTGGACCTCGCGATCGATGCGGGTCAGGCAACGGTCGCAGACAGTCTCCAGGGTCCCGGTCAGGGAACCACAGACCCGGCGGTCCATTCCCTCGGACGAGATTTCGCCCTCGAAACGGAACCCGGTGAGCGTTCTTTCCGTGTCCTCGTCGAGCGCGAAGGCGGCGTCTCGCCCATCCAGAACCAGCGGGTGTGTGCCTTCCTGAACCCTGCGAAGATCGACTTTCATCGATCCGCCGACAACATTAGGTTGCGAGCCCATCCGTGTCAAACCGGAAGCAGGCGGGGAATCCCGCTTCATCGAGGTTGAAATCCTTTGATTTGATTGCAGTTAGGCCACTCCGACCGCGATCTCGGGGAAGAAGTGAGGGATCTCCACCGTCGCCGATTCGGATGAATCGGACGCGTGGACAGCGTTGTTCTGGATATTCGAGCCGTAGAGCGCACGGATGCTGCCGTCGGACGCCTCGGCCGGGTTCGTGGCCCCGATGAAGCCCCGCAGCCTCTGGATCGCGTCCTCCTTCTCCAGCACCATCGGAATGCAAGGGCCGGAAGTCATGAACTCCACGAGATCGCCGAAGAACGGCCGCTCTCGGTGGACCGCGTAGAACTTCTCGGCTGACTCCCGCGTCAGCTGTTCCATCCGGAGCGCCTTCACGCGGAAACCTCCCGCTCCCTCGAGCATCGCCAGGATGTTCCCGGCATTGCCCGCCTTCACGGCGTCTGGCTTGATGATGAGTAACGTCCTCTCGACGGACATCTTTTCCTCCCTGTGGCCCGGCGACCGGAGTCGGGCGGGCGCGTTCCTCGAAACTCAGGCGGCGACCACGCCGGACACCATGCTTCCGATCTCGGTGGGCGTCACCGCGATCCTGGCTCCCGCCTTCGCGAGGGCTTCGATCTTGTCCTCGGCCCGACCGCTCCCACCCGAGACGATCGCACCCGCGTGGCCCATCCGGCGCCCGGGAGGCGCCGAGGACCCCGCGACGAACGCCACGACCGGCTTTGTCACGTGCTCCGCGATGAACTCAGCCGCCGTCTCTTCGTCCGTGCCGCCGATCTCGCCGATCATGACGATCGCGGTCGTTTGCTCGTCCGCTTCGAACATCTCGAGTACGTCGACGAACTTCGTCCCGATGATCGGATCGCCCCCGATTCCGACGCACGTCGACTGCCCGACGCCGGCCCTCGTGAGCTGGTCGACGACCTCGTACGTGAGGGTGCCGCTGCGACTCACGACTCCGACCTCGCCTCGGCAATGGATGTGGCCCGGCATGATGCCGACCTTGCACTCGTCCGGGGTGATCACGCCGGGGCAGTTCGGCCCGAGGAGCCTCGTCCGCGATCCC
>JALGZO010000136.1 GCA_025774865.1 bacterium
GAGTTCGCGAAGGCCAACATCACCATCGCCGCCACGGACAGCACCTCGAACATCACCGCCCGTCGGTCGTTGCAGGATACGTGGCACTTCGCGCTCGGGCTTCACTACCGGCTGTCCGAGCCGTGGCTCCTGATGGGTGGATTCGCGTACGACACCTCCCCGTCGACGGATGCCAATCGCACGCTGGATTTGCCGCTCGACCGCCAGTACCGGTACGCCGCGGGCGCCACGTGGAACGTAGACGAACAGACCTCGTTGTCCGGCGCATACCAGTTCGCCGACCTCGGATCCGCCAAGGTGAGTCAAAGCAGGCTCCTGCCGGGAACCGTGGCCGGGGAGTACTCTTCGAACTATGCGCACTTCTTCGGCCTGTCGGTGAATCGCACGTTCTGATCCGCGCGATGCCGTCACAGTCCGGCCAGAAGGGAAGATCCGATGAAACGAGGAGCCCTGCTTGCACTCGCGATGCTGTTCGCCTTCCACGCTTCTCCGGCGGACGCCCAGGGGCGCGGCCGCGGGGGCGGCTCTTCCGGCTTTCACATGGCCGAGCTGCCTCACCGTCTCGAGCTGAGTGGCCTCGTGGGCTACAACTGGCAGTCGAGCTACGTGGTCAGCTTCCTCGATCGATTCGGCCGAGAACGCGTGGGTGAGCTCGACGCCGTGAGCGCCTTCAACTGGGGCATCGAGCTCGACGTGAACGTGAGACCCGGCATGCAACTCGCGTTGCTCTACAACCGGATGGACACGGAGGCCACGTTCCGGCAGACCTGGCCGTCGACACAGCCGAAGGAGACGATCGGGGATCTCACGGTGGAGTACTACCACATCGGGGCGCTGAGTGGCGTGTACAACGGTACCATCCTTCCATACGGCGGCCTCACCCTCGGGGGAACGCGGTTCGTCGGGAAGGCAGGCGGGCAAAGCAGCGACGCGTGGAAGTTTTCGTTCACACCACAGGTTGGCGCCAAGGCCTACGTCCACGAGAAGATCGCACTCCGAGTCCACGCGCGACTCCCGATCACGCTCATTCAGAGCGGCTTCGGGTTCGGCTTCGGGAGCGGCGGCTCCTTCGTCGCGATCGACGGGGTCGGAACCGTCGGATTCGATCTCGGCGGCGGGATCATGATCCTGCTCGGGTAAGAGCCGAGTCCTCCCACAGAAGATGACGATGGAGCCAGCGGCCCGGTGAGCGGAACGGCTCCGCGCCCGCGCGGCGCGCTGGCCGGGATCTTCCTGGGATGGGCCAGCCGACTCCGCTTCCCTTACCTGTTGGTCCTGACGGCGTCCTTGTTCGTGGTGGATCTGTTCGTCCCCGACGTGATCCCGTTTGCCGACGAGGTGCTGCTCGGACTCGCGACGTTGCTGCTCGGCATGTGGCGGAAGCGTACGCCGCCGGTATCGTAGGCCTCCCTTGCCCCGCCGCCGCGGGGATCTCGAGCCTTCCCTGATCCCCCCCGCCGTTGCACAATGGCGGGCCACGATCCATCCGATGGCTCAACTGGAGGTCGATCAATGAAGCGGCTTATCGTCGGCAGCCTGAGCCTCGCGTGGCTCTTCGCTCCCACCGGGTCGCACGCGCGTTGGGAATCCGACTCGACCATGCTCACCATGAACCTCGGCTACGCGACCGCCAAGAGCCGACTGACGGATGAACAGCTACACGGTGGGTCGATCGGCGCCGCACTGGATTTCGTCATCCCCGATGAGGTCGTCTCGTTCGGAATTACCATCGTGGCCAGCAGCGCCGACGACGAGAGCAGCACTTCGAGCGGGACGGAAGCGCGTGCCTACAACTCGACGGCCTACTACGGAACATTCAAGGTCTGGTTCGGGAGCGAGCGCGTGAAAGGCTACGGAGGGCTCGGGGCCGGGTTCCACAATACGAGGGTCGAGTCGTCCATCGGCTCGAGCTACGACCTCGCCACGGAGTCCGGCTTCGCCATTGGAATCCCGCTGGGCGCGGTCTTTTTCACCGGCGAAAAGGTCTTTCTGAACGCGAACGGGTTGATCAACATCATGGGGCAAAGCGTTTACCAGAACAACGTGACCTACGTCATCGGCGCCGGCCTGGGATTCAAGCTCTGATCCTGGGCGCCCAGCGGCCGGCCCGCGGCCACTGCCCCGAGTCGCATTGAACGCGGACCAGCCCCCGTCCGTCATGGGAGTGAGCCCGGACCGCCGGAGGTGTTCATGCGTCCGTTTCGCCGTCTGATCCTGCCCATCGCCGTCCTCGCCCTGGCGGCCCCGGCGTTCGCTACCGAGCCCGACGCCGAGACCCGCACCGCCGTCATCGAGGAAGCGATCGCGCTCCTCGATGAGCTCTACGTGATCCCGGAAACGGCGGCGCGCGTCGGGAAGATGCTTCGCGAGAATCTGGCCGCCGGGAAGTACGACGACGAGTCGTCGGCGGGAGCATTCGCCGCGGCCGTGACCCGTGACATGCAGGACCTGACGAGGGACAAGCACCTTCGGCTGTCCTGGGGCGAAGGCGGCGACCGGCCGACGAGGCGCGTCGTCCGGCGGATCCCGGACGGGGAGGCGCACGGCTCCCCGGGGGAACCGAGTCGCGTCGTGGTGCGAGAAGGCGGACCGGGCGAGCCGGGCGAGCGCTCCGACGGCGGCGCCTTCGACAACGTGAAGGGCATTCCCGAGGCGAAGATGCTGCCGGGCAACGTCGGATACATCGACATCCGGCTCTTCGTCCCGCTCGAGATGCAGGAAGACGACGCGGTGCAGGCGATGGCGACCGTGGCCGACGCCGACGCGATCATCTTCGACCTGCGGACCTGCATGGGCGGAACGCCCGACATGGTCCACTTCATCACCAGCTACCTCTACCCGCCCGAGCCGATGCACCTGCTGACGTACTACCACGGACACACCGAGCCCGACTCGGCGTACACACTCGCCGAAGTGCCCGGACGCCGACGTCCCGACGGCGACGTCTGGATCGTCACGAGCGAACTCACGGGCTCGGGCTGCGAGGAGTTCACGTACAACCTCAAGCACCACGAGCGGGCGACGGTCGTGGGCCGGACGACGGGGGGCGCGGGACACGGGGGCGGCGTGCACGCGCTGTCGGCCGGCTTCAACATCTTCGTCCCCGACTTCCGTCCCGTTCACCCGAAGACGGGCACCGGCTGGGAAGTCGTCGGCGTCGTGCCGCACGTGGATTGCGACGCAGAGAAGGCGCTGACCCTCGCGCACAAGATGGCGCTCGAGAAGATTCTCGAGAGCGGCGCGGACGAGGCTCGCCGCCGGGAGCTCGGTGCGATCGTCGCCGAGCTGGACGCCGAGCTCGCGCGCGCGGACGAGCCGGAAGTGGTCGATCTCGAGGCGCTCGCCGAGTACGCCGGAAGCTATGAGCAGCGGACGATCTTCCT
>JALGZO010000784.1 GCA_025774865.1 bacterium
CATTACACGAACGAGTTGGATCCCGCTCGTCCGCCGCACGTCGCGTCACTTCCCGAGCTCGTCAGCGACATGAAGCGCGGGGTCGTCGACGCGCTGCTCATTCTCGGCGGCAATCCCGTCTTTGATGCGCCGGCAGACGTGGACCTTGCCGCCGCGCTCGCCCGAGTCTCGCTGAGCGCACACCTCTCGCCTGACCGCAACGAGACGTCTCTCGCGTGCAAGTGGCACCTGCCGAGAGCGCACTACCTGGAAGCCTGGTCCGACGCTCGCTCGTGGGACGGTACATACACGCTCGCACAGCCGCTCATCCACCCTCTCTACGACGGCAAGACGCCGGCCGAGCTGATCGCGCTTCTCCTCGAAGGGCATTCGGTCTCGGGCCGCGACCTGGTGCGCGAGACGTTCTCGAGCCTCGGGGGCGACTCCCACGAGTTCAAGAAGGCCGTTCACGACGGCTTCGCGAACGTGGGTGCGTGGCCCGAGGTGCAGGCCGACTTCTCCCGGGCGAACTGGAAACCGACTGCACGGGACTTCGAGTGGCAGTCGCCGGGCTCGGGCCGTACCGAGATCGTCTTTCACCGCGACTACTCGCTCTACGACGGCCGTTTCGCGAACAACGCGTGGCTCCAGGAGTGGCCGGACCCCATGACGAAGCTCACCTGGGACAACGCCGCGTTGATCGACCCGGCCACCGCCCGGGAGCACGGCATCACGCAGGGTGACCAGCTGGTCTTCGAGAGGGACGGGCGGACGCTCGAGCTACCCGCCTATCTGATGCCCGGGCAGGCCGCGGGATCCATCGCTGTGAGCGTCGGGTACGGTCGGCGCGACGGTGGACGCGTCGCCCAACGCGACAGCGGCGGGCAGGGAGGCGGTTTCGACGTCTATCCGTTCCGGACCGCGGACGCGATGTACCGCGCCGCCGACGTCGAGTGGAGACCGAGTGGCGGGCGGTACGAACTCGTCACGACCCAGGACCACCACGCGCTCTTCAATGCACAGCAAGGTCGGGGACAAAGCGATCGCCTCCCGGAGATCTTCCGAGAGGGCACGCTCGCCGAGTACGAGGCGCATCCCGACTTCGCGGAACACCGTACGCACCACCCCCCGCTCGTGTCCCTCTGGCGGGAGCATTCGTGGGAGGACGGACCCCAGTGGGGCATGGCGATCGACCTCTCCGCCTGCACGGGCTGCAGCGCTTGTGTCGTCGCGTGTCAGGCCGAGAACAACATCCCCGTCGTCGGCAAGCAGGAAGTGTCCACCGGCCGTGAAATGCACTGGATCCGCGTGGACCGGTACTTCCAGGGAGACGCCGAGCGCCCCCTGGTCGCGCATCAGCCGGTGGCGTGCCAGCATTGTGAGAATGCCCCGTGCGAGCAGGTATGCCCCGTCGCGGCCACCGTGCACAGCGACGATGGCCTCAACGACATGGTCTACAACCGGTGCGTGGGCACCCGGTACTGCCTGAACAACTGCCCGTACAAGGTCCGGCGCTTCAACTGGTTCAACAACCAGAAGGGGATGCCGGAGATCCTCCAGATGCAACACAACCCGAACGTGACCGTGCGCGCGCGTGGCGTCATGGAGAAGTGCACCTACTGCGTCCAGCGCATCAAGGCGGTGACGATCCCGGCGCGGAACGAGAAGCGCCGCGTGAAGGACGGGGAGATCATGCCCGCCTGCGCTCAGACCTGTCCCGCCGAGGCCATCGTGTTCGGCGACGTGACCGATCCCGAGAGTCGCGTCCGGAAGCTGCACGACAACGATCGCGCGTACGCGATGCTCTCGGAGCTCAACATCAAGCCCCGCACCCGGTTTCTCGCGAAGATCCGCAACCCCGTCGGCGGCGGACACGAAGACGATCACGGCAGCCACGACGGACACGGACACTCGTAGACGATGACGACGACCACTCTCGACAACCGCTTCGACAACACGGGCGAGGATCCCACCCGCCGTACGCAGCTGATCCTCGGCGACAACGACCTGGCGTCGGTCACCGACAAGGTCTGCGAACCCATCGAACTGGAGGCGTCGAAGACGCCGCGCGCCTGGTGGGTGCTCTTCGGGATCTCGGTCACGTTTCTCGGCGTTCTCGGAGCGATGATCGGCTGGCTGTTCTACGAGGGAGTCGGCGTCTGGGGGGTGAACAACCCGGCCGGGTGGGGCTTCGCCATCGTCAACTTCGTCTTCTGGGTCGGTATCGGTCACGCCGGGACGCTCATCTCCGCGATCCTGTTCCTGTTCCGGCAGAGCTGGCGGACGGGAATCAACCGGTTCGCCGAGGCGATGACGATCTTCGCGGTCGTCTGCGCGCTGGTGTTCCCGGGAATCCACGTCGGACGGGTGTGGGTCGTGTTCTGGCTCTTTCCTTTCCCCGACCAGCAGCTCTGGATGTGGCCCAACTTCCGCAGCCCGCTTCTCTGGGACGTGTTCGCGGTGGGAACGTATTTCACCGTGTCGCTCCTCTTCTGGTACATGGGCCTTCTCCCGGATCTCGCCACGCTCCGCGACCGCGCCAAGAACCGCGTGCGGGAGCTCGCGTACGGCGTGTTCGCTCTCGGCTGGCGCGGGTCGAACCGTCACTGGTTGCGCTACGAGCGCGCTTATCTCATCCTCGCGGCCCTCGCCACCCCGCTCGTGCTGAGCGTGCACTCCGTCGTTTCGTTCGACTTCGCGGTCTCGCAGCTGCCAGGATGGCACACGACCATCTTCCCGCCCTACTTCGTCGCCGGGGCGATCTTCTCGGGCTTCGCGATGGTGGTCTTCCTCGCCGTGATCGCACGAAGGATCTACGGACTCGAGGAGATCATCACGATCAAGCACCTCGACAACATGAACCGGATCATCCTGGCGACTGGCTCGATGGTCGGATATGCATACGGCATCGAGTTCTTCATCGCGTGGTACGGCGGCAACAAGTTCGAGACGTTCGCGTTCTTGAATCGGGCATTCGGACCGTACGCGTGGGCGTACTGGATCATGGTTTCGTGCAACGTCATCACGCCACAGCTCTTCTGGTTCAAGAAGATCCGAACCTCCATCCCCGCGATGATGGTGATCGCTTTCTTCGTGAACGTGGGAATGTGGTTCGAGCGTTTCGTGATCGTGATCTCGTCGCTGACGGGTGACTTCCTGCCCTCGTCCTGGGACATGTACTGGCCGAGCTGGGTCGACATCCTGACGCTGCTCGGAAGCTTCGGACTCTTCTTCACGCTGTTCCTTCTGTTCATCCGGTGGCTGCCGATGGTCGCCATGGCCGAGGTCAAATCAGTCATGTCGCGAGGCCATTTGGTCGGGCACGATCCGGGACCGAAGAAGCTCGATCGCCCGGGTGGCGCATCGATGGCGGGGGTCGCACGATGAGCGGCGAGGGCCTGGAGAGCGGACGTCTGGCGGGGCTCCTGCTGGAACTGGACTCCCCCGAAGCGCTCATGACGGCCAGTTTCAAGGTGCGGGATGCCGGCTACACCCGGTGGGACGCCCATTCCCCGTTTCCCGTCCACGGCCTGGATCAGGCCATGGGCTTGAGGCCGACGCTCTTGCCCTGGATCGTCATGGGAGGGGGCGTGACGGGCTGCCTGGTCGGGCTCGGACTTCAGTGGTGGACCAACGCCGTCAACTACCCGTTCATCATTTCGGGAAAGCCGTCCTGGAGCATTCCTGCGAACATCCCGGTGACCTTCGAGCTGACGGTGCTGTTCGCGGCATTCGCCGCGTTCCTGGGCATGATCATACTGAACGGATTTCCGCGCTGGCACCATCCGGTGTTCTCGAGCCGGCGGTTCCGGCGCGCGACGGTCGACCGCTTCTTCATCAGCATCGAGGCCGAGGACCCGGAATTCGACGAGGCGACGACCTTTGAGTTCCTCAGGAGCCTGGGCGGCTCGGTCGAGAAGCTGGAGATCTGACGCGATGCCGAAGTGGATCCTCCCGACACTCGTGTGCCTCACGTTGGTGGCGCTGCTTCCGGCCGCCCTGATTTCGCGGGCCCGGAACTCGCACTCGTCCACGCCTCGGATCAACCTCGTGCCGGACATGGACTACCAGCCCAAGCTCCTGCCCCAGACCGAGAATCGGATGTTCGCCGACGGGCGGGCGATGCGCCCACGCGTCGAGGGGACGGTGGCTCGGGGTCAACTCCAGGAAGACGACCACCTCCATCGTGGTCGCGACGCGGGTGACTGGGCGACCTCCATCCCGTATCCGGTGACGCAATCGTTCGTGGAGCGCGGCCGTGATCGCTTCGATATCTACTGCGCCCTGTGTCACGGGAGCGCCGGGTTCGGTGATGGTATCATTTCGGCGCGGGCCGACGAGCTCGCCCAGCTCGGGCAGGCGGTCTGGACGCCCCCGACCTCGCTGCACGACCCGACGGTGAGAGAGCGTCCGGACGGACACATTTTCAACACGATCACCCACGGAATTCGGAGCATGCCGCCCTACGGATCCCAGATCGAGGCCGCGGACCGCTGGGCCATCATCGCCTACGTTCGAGCGCTCCAGCGGAGTCAAAACGCCACGATCTCGGACGTACCCGAAGACGTACGACCGACCCTTCGATGAGGAACGCGAATTGAGCACGACCGGTCACCACGTGGACATCTCGAAGGAGCGACTCGTGCTCGGCGACGCCGCCCGCAAGGTTGCCGTCATCGCGGGCACGATCGGTGTTCTGGCGTTCGCCGCGTCTGCTGCTCTCGGGCTCCGCGGCGTCGGGGACCGCTTCTTCCAGTCGTATCTCGTCAGCTACTGCTTCTTCCTGAGCATCTCGCTCGGCGGCCTCTTCTTCGTGCTCATCCAGCACGTGACGCGGGCGGGCTGGAGCGTCGTCCTACGGCGCTTCGCCGAGGGACTCGCGGTGAACACGGGCCTCATGGCCGTCCTGCTCATCCCGATCCTGATCGGGTTGAAGCCACTCTTCCTGTGGGCTCGGGGGGACGAGATTGCGGACGACGCGCTTCTGCAGGGCAAGCGCGCCTATCTGAATGAGCTGTTCTTCTACATCCGCATGCTGATCTACTTCGGCAGCTGGATCCTGCTCAGCCGGTACCTGTTCAGCAAGTCGGTCGCTCAAGACGCTTCGGGAGACCCGGCCGCCACACTGCAGATGCAGAAGGTCTCGGCCGGCGGGCTCTTCCTGTTCGCGATCACGGTCACTTTCTGCGCTTTCGACCTCTTGATGTCGCTGGAGCCACACTGGTTCAGCACGATTTTCGGCGTCTACTACTTCTCGGGTAGCGCGCTCGTGCTGTTCGCTGCGCTCATCATCACATCGTACTTCACGCAGCGATCCGGCTGGCTCACCGGCGTGATCTCGACCGAGCACTACCACGACCTGGGCAAGCTGATGTTCGCATTCGTCGTTTTCTGGGCGTACATCGCGTTCTCGCAGTACATGCTGATCTGGTACGCGAACATGCCCGAAGAAACACAGTGGTTCCTCCGGCGACAGACCGGGCAGTGGACGGCGCTCTCCTGGTTCATGCTGATCGGTCACTTCATCGTGCCGTTCCTGGCGCTGATCTCCCGGATTCCGAAGCGTCGGAAAGAACCACTCGTCGGGGCCGCGGTATGGGTTTTGATCATCCACTGGGTGGACATGTATTATCTCGTGATGCCGCACACCTCGGACGGCGTCGTTCCGTTCCACGTGATCGATCTGACGTGCTTCCTCGCCGTCGGCGGTCTCTTCGTGGCGGCTTTCGCGATGCGGTTCCGGCGCCGGTCGTTGCTCGCGCAGGGCGACCCCCGTCTGGCCGAGTCCCTGGCCTTCGAGAACTTCTAGGATGGAGCCTCGGATGAAACCGACCCTCACAGCCATGGACGATCCCCACCCCTCTCGAACGGCATACGTGGGTGGTCTCTTCGTGCTGATCTTCGTCCTCGTCGTGATCGCTCTCGTCGGCTATTTCAATCGCGTCGCCACCGAGGAGTTCGAGGTCAAGGTCGTGGATCAGGCGGCGGCGGCACCGCGGGAGCTTCGCGCGGCGCAGCTCTCCCGGATTCGAGAGTACCGATGGGTCGATCGCCAGGCCGGCGTCGTCGCGATCCCCATCGAGAGGGCCATGGAGCTGATTGTCGAAGAGCATTCCCGATCACCACACCGCGGCGGCGGATCGTGACGACCCGGGCCCTCCTCCTCATCCTCGGGATGACCCTGGCGCTTCCGGGCGCCGCCCTGACGCAGCTCACGGAGTCCGTCCCCGCGGAGCTGGAGGGCGTCGGGATCACGGAGCACCTGGATGCCGCGCTGCCCCTGGAGCTCACGTTTCGCGACGAAGCCGGCCAGATTGTCGCGCTCGGGCAGTACTTCGAAGAGGGAAGACCGGTCGTCCTGAACCTCGTCTATTTCAACTGCCCCATGATGTGCAACGTCTTCCTCGACGGTTTCCTGATGACCCTCAGTGAGTTGGACTGGACCCCGGGGGACGAGTTCCGCGTGGTGACGGTGAGCATCGACCCGACGGACGGACCGGAGGGGGCTCGGGCGAAACGGGACCACTACGTGAAGAGGCTCGGACGGCCCGAGGCCGAACACGGCTGGCACTTTCTCACCGGATCCGAGGAAAACGTCCATGCCCTGGCGGACGCGATCGGGTTCGCGTATCGCTACGACGAGGAAAGGAAAGAGTATTTGCACTCGGCGGCGCTCTACGTGGCCACCCCGGCCGGAAGGCTGTCCCGCTATCTGTACGGCGTGATGTTCGAGCCGGCGACGCTTCGCCTCTCGTTGGTGGAAGCATCGGAGGGCGGGATCGGCTCCGCCATGGATCAGCTGCTCCTCTTCTGCTTCGCCTACGACCATACCGAAGGTCGCTACGGTCCCGCCGCCCTGAAGATCGTCCGCGCATTCGGCGCGCTCACGGCCATCGGACTCGGCCTGTTCATCGTGCTCCATCGCAGGCGGGGCCCGGCCGTCCCCACGGGAGCGCGATCGTGACGGGCGTTTTCGCGGGCGCCGCGAAGCTGATCTCCGTCCTGGCGGGCGCCGGGCGCTCGTTCTGGCTGCCGGCCCAGAGGTCCGTCCACGGTGCCCGGGTCGACGATCTCTTCTACTTCATCTTCTGGATCTCGGTGTTCTTCTTCTTCGTCATTCTCGCGATGGCGACGTTCTTCATTCTCAGGTATCGCCGGCGCGGCGAGATCGCGGCCCAGGATAGCGCTCACCACAACATCGGACTCGAGCTCATCTGGAGCGGGATTCCGTTGGCGATCGTCCTCGTGATCTTCGTCATGGGGTTCCGAGCGTACATGGACCTTGCCACCCCGCCCGAGAACTCGTACGAGATTCTCGCGACGGCTCAGAGGTGGAACTGGTCGTTCACCTATCCGAACGGCTACGTCGACAGCGAGCTCCACGTGCCCGTCGAGCGCCCCGTGAAGCTGACCATGTCCTCGCAGGACGTGATCCACAGCTTCTTCGTTCCGGAGCTGCGCGTGAAGCAGGACGTCGTGCCCGGGAGGTACACCCAGGCCTGGTTCCAGGTGACGGAGCCGTTCGAGGGCACGGTCCTCTGCGCGGAGTACTGCGGCACGAGCCACTCGCTCATGCAATCCCGTTTCGTCGCGCACGCGCCCGGCGAGTTCGACGCGTGGCTCGAGAAGGCCGCCGACTTCGTGTCACGACTCCCGCCGGCCGAAGCCGGGAAGCTGCTCTACGAGAAGCGCGGCTGCCAGCAGTGCCACTCGATCGACGGCAAAGGCGGCATCGGCCCCACGTTTCTCGGTTCTTTCGGCAGTCGGCGTCAGTTTGTGGACGGCTCGACCGGCACGGTGGACGAGAACTACATTCGCGAGTCGGTGCTCAACCCTCGAGCCAAGCTCGTTGCCGGTTTCGACCCGGTCATGCCGACGTTCCAGGGGCGCCTGAAGGACCCGGAAGTGCAGGCGATCATCGAGTACATCAAGAGCCTGGGTAACGGAGGCTAGGAGCTTTTCATGGCGATCTCGGACGTGAACACCGACGTCGTGCCCCGGCCCGACGCCCCCTCCACCTCCGACGGTGACAACTACCTGAACTGTGACCGCGGCCTCCGGTCGTGGCTCCTCACTCTCGATCACAAGCGGATCGGAGTGATGTACCTGACGGCCACGCTGACGGCGTTCTTCCTCGGCGGCGTGTTCGGGCTGCTGGTTCGTGCGGAGCACCTGACGGCGGGACAGACCTTCATGGACGCGGACACCTACAACCAGATGTTCACGCTCCACGGCGCGGTCATGATCTTCCTGTTCATCATTCCGGCCATCCCGGCCGCGTTCGGCAATTTCATCCTTCCGATCATGCTCGGCGCGAAGGACGTCGCGTTCCCCCGTCTCAATCTCGCGAGCTTCTATCTCTGGGTGACAGGTGCCCTGTTCATGATCGGATCGATCGCGGGGAGAGCCGTCGACACCGGCTGGACGTTCTACACGCCCTACAGCACGAGTACCACCGCCACCGTCATCCCCGCGCTTCTCGGCGTCTTCATCCTGGGATTCAGCTCGATCTTCACCGGGCTCAACTTCATCGTCACGATTCACAAGCTCCGCCCCCCGGAGATGGGCTGGTTCCGCATGCCCCTGTTCCTGTGGGGCATCTACGCGACGGCCATCATCCAGATTCTGGCGACCCCCGTGCTGGCGATCACCGTGCTCCTGCTGTCGGTCGAGCGTGCGATCGGCGTCGGCATCTTCGACCCCGCGCTCGGCGGCGACCCGGTGCTCTTCCAGCACTTCTTCTGGTTCTACTCGCATCCGGCGGTCTACATCATGATCCTCCCGGCGATGGGGATCATCTCCGAGCTCGTAGCCACCCACAGCCACAAGCACATCTTCAGCTACAGGTTCATCGCGTATTCGAGCATCGCAATCGCGGTCTTCGGCTTTCTCGTGTGGGGTCACCACATGTACACGAGCGGCCAGTCGCCGATGATGAACATGATCTTCAGCGCCATCACGTTCAGCGTCGCCATTCCGTCGGCCATCAAGGTCTTCAACTGGATCGTCACGATGTACAAGGGGTCGATCGTGCTCAACACCCCGATGTGGTACGCGTTGTTGTTCATTTGGGTGTTCTCGATCGGGGGGCTGACCGGAGTATTTCTGGGCGCGATCGCCGTGAACATTCACCTGCACGACACCTATTTCGTCGTCGCGCATTTCCACTACGTGATGTTCGGCGGGACGGTGATGGCCCTCCTGGGTGGACTCCACCACTGGTGGCCCAAGATGTTCGGTCGCATGTACCCTGAGAACCCGGCGAAGGTGGCGACCGGGCTGATCTTCGTGGGGTTCAACCTCACGTTCTTCACGCAGTTCATCATGGGCTCGCGCGGCATGCCGCGGCGCTACTTCATGTATCCGGAGGAGTTCACGGGCTACCACGTCGCCTCGTCGGTCGGATCCTTCATCATGGCCGCCGGCTTCTTCCTCACGGCCGGATATCTCATCTGGTCATTGTTCAAAGGCGCGAGGGCGCCGATGAACCCCTGGGGCGGCGCCACGCTCGAGTGGCAAGCGGCGTCGCCACCCGTTCACTACAACTTCGACGGCGACCCTCCGCTCTCCGGGGATCCGTACGATTTCGACCGCGTGGTATACGATCCCGCGACCCGTACCTACCACCATGAGCCGCTGACCGCTTCCACCGATCCACCAGGAGCCACCGGATGAGCGCTGCGACCGAGCCGGCCCTCGCGAAGCCGAAACCCGAAGACGAAGAGGGACACAGTCACGCGGTACCCCTTCGGGTCCTCGCCGCGGTCTGGGGAACCCTCGTAATCCTCACCTGGATCACCATCTCGGCGACGCGGATGGATCTGGGATCATTCAACATCGTCATCGCCCTGACGATCGCCGTCGTCAAATCGGCTTACGTGGTGTTGTACTTCATGCACCTTCGCTACGATCGGCCGTTCAACGCCGTCATTCTCATCTCGGCGATCGCGTTCGTGGCGCTGTTCATCGGGTTCTTGCTGATGGACACCAAGGGGTATCAGCCGAACGTGATCCCGGGGTACGCCCCGGAGATCGAGGCGTCACGATCGGCCGCATCGCACTGAGCAAAGCTCAGAGGCGCGTGGGATCCAGCAACATCAAAATGAGCAGCAGTGGCAGGTAGGCGATGCTGGTCAGGAACAGGCGTCGAGCTGCTTCCGCTGAGCGGTCTCGATACAGCCGCAGCGCGGCGACGAGCATCGTGACTCCGAGCACCGTGGAGCCGAAGAGGTACATCCAGCCGCTGATCCCGACGAGGGCGGCCGAGTAAGCGACCGGAAGCAACACGAGACAGTAGACGACGACGATGCGGAACGTGGCTCGCCCGGCCGGATCGACGACGGGCAACATCCGGAAGCCGGCGCCCGCGTATTCGTCGCGGTAGACCCACGCGATCGCGAGGAAGTGCGGGATCTGCCAGACGAAGAGAATCGAGAAGAGGACGAAGGCTGCGGGCTCGAGCGAGCCAGTCGCCGCCGTCCAGCCGATCACCGGGGGGATCCCTCCACATACCGCGCCCACGATCGTGTTCAACGTCGTCCTCGGCTTCAGAGGCGTATAGAGAAACAGGTAGACGACCCAGGAGATGAGCGCGAGGCCCGCGGCAAGGACGTGGACCCCGGCAAACAGGACGAAGACGCCGACCAGGCTGATCGAGAGAGAGAATGTGACGCCGCCCCGCGACGACAGCCGTCCCGAGGGGAATGGGCGGTCCCGGGTCCGCTTCATGAGGGCGTCGCGGGCGACCTCCCACCACTGATTGAGACCGTTGGCTCCCCCCGCGACGAGAGCCGTCCCGGCGATCGCGAGCGACAGGCGCCACCAGTCCACGGACCCGGCCGCGGCGAGGAGGTAGCCGAGGCCGGTGGTCACGACGACGAGGCCCGTCAGACCCGGCTTCGTGAGCTCCGCGTAGAGGGCCCACCGCGCCGAGGATTCGACACTCTCGTACCTACCGGCCACGATGTCGCGGGAAGGGGACGCGCTCAAGGAGACCTCTCGGATTCGGCGGCGAGGGCTCATGGTGCGAGACGCGATCGGCCGCGTCAAGCGCGACACCTCTCTTGCCGATTCCGATGACCACGGTAGGATGGGGGACTTCACCACGCATCCGGGAGTCCGCCTCGCTCTCTCGACCTCACGAGTCACCAGTCCCCCGGGCGCGACCCCGCCCGCGGTGGAACCGCCCGCTGGCCATGCTCGGGTTCACCGCCCTGGCCGGGTTCCTGCTCATCCTCTTTCGCGTTCCGCAGGCTGTGCCCCCCGGGCCGGGCCCCGGTGAGATCCGCGTCGTGACTTACAACATCCGCGCCGGTCTCGGTGGCCTCGACGCCGTGGTGGCCGATCTGGAGCGCCTCTCTCCCGACATCGTTGCGCTCCAGGAGGTCGAACGCGGGGTTCGGCGAACCCGCCAGATCGACCAGGCAAAGAGCCTGGGCGAGGCCCTCGGGATGGAGTTCGCGTTCGGCGGGTCGTTCACGGTGGAGCAGGGCGAGCACGGCATCGCTCTGCTGTCACGGTTCCCCATGTCGGAAGTCGAGAAGGTGCGCCTGCCCCAGGCGACGGGGCGTTGGCCGCGAATCGCCCTGAAGGCGCGCGTCGAAGCCCCGGGAGGTGCGTTCCGGATGGTCTGCGTGCATCTCGCCCGGCCGTGGGGGTGGCCACTGTCGAACACGGGGGCGCGGCTCGCCCAGATCAAGGCCATTCACGAGAGTCTGGACGGCGACGAGTTGCCCATCGTCGTGGCCGGCGACTTCAATTCGTTCCCGATTTCGCCCGAGGGCTTCGCGATGTCCCGCCGTCTGAGAAATGCGTGGAACCCCTGGCGCGACGGTTGGGCGACGACCTTTCCGCTCCGCGCGCTCGGCTGGCCGGGAGGCTCGATCAAGATCGATCACGTCTTCCACGATACTCGGTGGAAGAGTCGGGGAAACTGGTCCGCCAGACCAGGGGCCAGCGACCACCGGGCGGTGGCCGCTGATCTCGTTCCCCGACCTTGAGGAAGCGCGGCGCGAGCTACTCCGTTTCCTGCTGCTCCCGAAGCCGCTGAAAGGCCTCCTCCATCGAGGTCATTCCGGGAGCTCCCGCCGAGCGTATTTCCTCGCGCGGCTCCCGAGGCGGGCGCGGCTCGCGGTTGCGGGGAGACTTGCCTCCCGAGCGCGATGGAAGTTCGGCGGGATCGACGAGAGAAAGAGAGATGCGACGCGACGCTGGATCGATCGAGACGATCCACGCGTCGACCTCGTCGCCCTTGCTCACCACGTCCGAGGGATGCTCGACCCGACCCTCGGCGAGAGTCGAGACGTTTTTT
>JALGZO010000137.1 GCA_025774865.1 bacterium
TGCGTTTCCCGATTCGGTCGGGGCGGATCAGCGATGCGAAGGGCGAACGCCTCGTCTTGCTGGATGAAGACGGTGAAGTCGAGCGGACGATCACGCTGGGTCCGGGCGAAGAAGCGATGGCGGCGCCGGACGGTAGCACGTACCTCCTCTGGACGGAGGACCCGACCGCCTCGGAGTTTCGGACCTTCGGCTATTTCCGTCGGTACGAAGAGGTTCCCGACTGGGAAGTGACGGCGCGCGGCGAGCCGATCTTGATCGCCGAGGATGGCTCTCTCTTTCTCGTGGCCGAGCGCGGTAAGGGCGTGGACACGTTTCGCCGGCGCGAGTTGTTCTCCGGCGGCACGATGCAGGTCGTCGGCGCGGGCGGGGAGGTTCGCGGCGAACTTCCGATCTACCCCTGGTACGCCGCGCTCACTGGAGACCAGAGACGGATCGTGATGCTCCACGACGAAGAGCTGATCGTTCTCGGGCGGGACGGGCGGCTCGATTGGGATCGGTCGGTCCCGATCGACGACATCAGTCTGAGGGACGGGATCTCACAGCTCGAAGCGGCGGGCGACGTCATCGTCGTCTCGGGCACGGGAAGAGTGCCCAGGGAGCCCGGCGATTTGGGTTTCCAGCTCCATGTCACGCGCCGCGGGTGCGTCATCGCATATTCGGACAAGGGCCGACGGCTCTGGAGGCACGAGCAACCGGACGACGAGGAGTACTGGTTCCAGGTGTCGGCCGCGATTTCGCCCGACGGGACCGCCGTGGCCACCTGTCATTCGTCGCGGAGCGACATCGTCGTTCGTCTCTACGAATCGAAGACGGGGAAGCTCCTCTGGACTCGGAGCGCGCGTCGCGGGACGGGGTTCCGCTCACTGTCGGTGTCGCACGCGGGCGAGCTCATCGTCCTCGTACACGGAGCCTCCACCACCGACGTGTTGGCCTGGGATCGGGCGGGCGCCACCGTATGGGAGGGTTTCCTCCCGCTCAACGCGAAGATCGCGAGGATCGCGAACGACAACCTGCTCGTGTTCGATCGATGGGTCGTGGAACTGACTCCCGAGATGGAGCCGCAATAGGCCGCGCGACTCCATCAAGGCACGTTCGGTCTCACCATGACGACCTTTTCCCGCATCATCACGGCCGTGCCAGGGGCAGCCTTGCGCGCCCGCCGCACGAATCGCTTCTCGGTGTACGCCACCGGAACGAGTCCGGAGTTCCGCGCCTTCGAGTGAAACGCGGCGATGGCGGCCGCGGCGAGGATCACGTCCTTGGACGGCTCTCCTTTGCCGGACGAGACTCGAAGTACGGTATGGCTACCTTGACAGCCGCGCGCGTGAAACCACAAGTCCCGGGGCGAGGCGTGACGGTGCGTGAGATCGTCGTTCTGTTTCGAGTTGCGGCCGACCCATACCTCCCAGCCGCCCGGGAGCTCGTAGACGCGAGGCTGGAAGCCGGGCGGTAGGGAGGGGCGGCGCTGGGACTCGGCCGGCTCGGCCGTCGGGGCGCGAGCGCCGCGCTCTCGGGCGGCCAGCACCGACGGAGCCAGCTCGCTGGCGATCTCGCGCAGGCGCTCGGGCGCCGGCGGCGGGTCGAGCGACGCGAGGCCCCGATCCGCCTCCGCCACCTCCGACTCCTGGATTGCGCGCTGGGCCTCCGATTCCTCGCGTCCGCGCGCGAGCCGCCGGGCCCGGCGGAACAGGCGATCGACGTTCTCCTTCGGGGCGAGCTTGGGATCCAGGGTGATCTCGACGTCGCCCGAACCGTCGAACTCCGGAACCATCACGCTCTTCATGCCGCGACGGGCCAGCGTGAGGTGTGCGGACAAGAGCTCCGCCTGGTGTCGAAGCTCGGGCTCGCGGCTCGCTTCGTCGAGGCGCCGTTCTATTTGACGAAGTGCCTTCGCGGCGCGAGTGCGGCGGCGCGCGAGAATGCGCCGGAGGTCAGCGAGAAGCTTCGTCTGCGACTCGCCCTCCTCGCGCCGTGTGTAGTAGCGGTGCACGGTTTCGTTCGCGCTTGCCGCGGCTTCGATCGTCCAGCCGGGGATCGGTCCCGGATCGGCCGGGAACAGGTGGGCGGACTCCGTCTCTTCGTGGTGACCGACGTGAGGCCGCGGCATTCTCGAGGCGAGAGCGAGGGCGGCGAGCCGTTCGGCGACGTCGAGATTCGCTTCCTCGAACACGCGAGCGTGTCCCTTCGGACCGCCGCCCCACCCGCGCGGTAGCCGTGAGTGGAGCGGTCCGTCGCCATCGTCGAGGCGGGCGCGAATCGTCGGCTCGTCCAGGTCGGCGAACGCGGGACCCGAGTCGGCGGCCGGAGTTTCGTACGGGAGACCGGCCGCGATCTGGCGCGGGCGGTCGCCCGTGAAGTCACGCTTCGACCACAGGATCCGCTCGTCGTTGCCCACGAGGATCAGATTCGCGAAGCGGGGAATCAGCTCGGCCACGAGACTCGGTGCAGGATGCCGGGCGTTCTCGATTTCGAAACGGAATCGCGCGAGCCGCCCGCTCGGCTCCTGCTCGACCCCGACGAGTCTTCCGCCGCGGAGGGGCTGCGTGAGGTTGTCGGGCGCCGGCCGCGGATCCCCCAGGGCGGGCGGCGTGTCCACGAGGCCGAGCCGCGACAGCTCGGGATGGGCCGAGAAGAAGAGACCCTTCCGGCTGCCGCCGAAGCGCATGAAGACGCCGTACGTGCCCACGAGCTCCACCTTCGTGACGGGAAGTCCGGTGAGCTCCTCCCGGATTTCCGGGAGCACGGCCTGGAGGATGGCGGCATCCATGTGTTCGGTTTTCGTTTCCACGGTTTCGGTGAAGAGCGCGGTGGATTATACGGATTCCCATGATCGCGGTCATGGGAGCGGGAATCTACTTCCAGGCATTTCTCCCTGTAGAGGGTGAGTCGCCCCCGGCTCTCCGAGGGCACTTGACCCGTTGCCCCGGCCCCCTGTAACCTGGCGGGTTCACCCTTGCGAGAATCCGGGAGGGCCTTTGGTCCGAAGCATGACCGGTTACGGAGCCGGCCAGGCGACGTGCGAGAACGTCCTGGCGAAAGTCGAGCTGCGGGCCGTCAATCACCGGTTCTTCGACAGTCAG
>JALGZO010000138.1 GCA_025774865.1 bacterium
AAACGCTTACGGGGTTGGTATAGCGCACCACGGTCTATTTCGAAACAGGGGCTGCTACTGGCAGAATCTATCCGCGACTTTCCCGGCAGGTTTTAATCCCCCTACCCAGGGGGGTAGATTAGTGAACAAACCCCCCAGGCAGCCCTCCGTTAACGATAACTTTTTAAATAATTTACAGTTAAAATCTCTCCGCTACCCGAAGAACGGTTAGTTGACTAGCAGGTGAACTCAAAGCACTTGCACAGGCATACCATCTCAACGATGTCTTCCTTCCTGAGACTGGCGATAGAGATCTCGATGAGCGCGCTCTTTTCGATCATTTCAAGCAAGTAGTATTTGCAGGAGGGCAAAGGAGACCCACTTCAGCGGTTCTCCACGAGCTCGTAGATGTCACCGTAATCCTGGTCCCTCGTGTAAACCAGAGATTGCGAATCGGCGGACCACCCGCCGTTGTGGACGTGCATGGAACCCTCGGCCGGGACGACGTATTCCGGTTCACCCGCGGCGTGCGGAAAATCGAGGGAGTCGGTCGCCTGCGCGAGCTTCAATATCGCCAGCCCCATGCTCATGTGACCGCGCCCGAAGCAGAACGACACCGCGCTGCCGTCGGGAGCGACGTCCAGTTCCATCAGGGGTGCGACGAGCAGCGTCCTTTCCTGTCCTGAATCGAGGTTGACGGCGAACATCTCGCTTTCGCTGCCGCGCCGGCGCGAGATGATCATGTGGCGATTGTCGGGGTGCCAGTCGAACCACTCGACATCGGCGATCGCCTCGCGGGGGTTGCCGCCGTCGGAATCGATCACCCAGAGGCTGGTCGTCTCGTCGGTGGTGGCCAGGTAGGCGATCCGGGCGCCGTCCGGCGACCAGCGGCTGACGAGCCCGCCGTTGAGGGGGGTCCGGCGGATCTTGACCTTGAGCGGCTGGTCGACGAGAAGCCGCGTCCCGCCGCCGTCCCGGTTCATGACGTAAAGCCTGTACTCGTCGCCGTCGCGATTCGAGCAAAACACCAGTTGCCGTCCGTCCGGCGACCAGTCCGGGTAGAGATTGTCGCCGGGTGCGTCGGTGAGCCTCGTTTCGGGCGTGCCGTCGTTGTGCAACAGGAAGACCTCGCACGCGCCCATGCGCGTGGAATGATACGCGATCGTCCGGCCGTCGGGAGAGACCCGGGCGCCGTAGTTCTCCTTGGTGTGGGACGTGAGCTGACGTTGCGCGCCGGTGGCCACGTCGACCTCGTACAGGAAGGTGTCGTGCCACCAGGGCACGTAGACGATCCGGTCGGTCGCGGACACCGAGGCGGGCGACAGGAAGCGGGTCTCGAACGTCAGCTGTTTCAGCCGGTCCGTTTCGAGGTCGAGCTCCCATATGTTGCGGCCGCCGGTGCGATCGGAGTCGAACAACAGCCGCCGGCCATCGGGGCGGAAGACCGGATGCCGGTTGTTGAAATCCTCCTCCAGGAGGCAGACGGGTTCGCCGCCCGACGGGAAGACCGTCATGAGCTTTCCCCGGCCGTGGATTCGCCTCGCGAACACGATGCGATCCCCGGCGAACGAAAACGACGGGCTCATGTCGTCGCTGCCGGGGGGCGGGAAGGTGAGCTGTGCGGCCTCGCCGGAGTCGCGGTCGACCCGGTAGACCGCCATCTGCCCGGTCGCGGTGACACGGGAGACCAGCAGGGTGCGGCTGTCCGACGACCAGGGACGGTCTCCCATCGAAGTCTCGATCGGGTCGATGTCGAGGGCGTGGATGTCGGTCGCGATCAGCTTCCGCGGGGTGCCGCCGTGCGGCGGTATGAGGTGGATGAAGCTGCCGGGCTCCGACGTCGAGAGGTACGCCAGGAACCGGCCGTCCGGCGACCAGCGGGGAACCGTCTCGTCTCCCGGACCTTCGACCCGAACCACGGCCTCGCCGCCGGCGACCGGTTTGACCATCAGGTCGAAGCCCTGGCCTTCCCGCAACCTTCCGAACGCCAGGAACTCGCTTTCGGGCGACCAGTTCAGGTCAGCGTCCTGCCCGAGCGCACTCGTGATGGTCTTCGAGACCTGGCCGCCGGTTTGGGTTTCGGTTCGAAACCCGCGCATGACCGCGAAGGCGAGGGCGAAGCCGAGGACCGCACCCAGGCCGAGGACCATCCACAGGCGGGAGCCGCCCTTGGTGCGGACCCGGGAACCTGCCGGCCGCTCGGAATGAACGCCTGATGCGATCTCCTTCTTCAGCTCCTCCATTTCGTTGCGCAGGTCGAGAGCCGTCTGGTAGCGGCGGTCGGGTTCCTTGGCCAGGCAGCGCAGGATGATCCGTCCGAGATGCCGCGGCAGCGACGGGTTCGACTCCGTCACCGCGGGCGGGTCGTCCTTGAGGATGGACCCGAGGACGGACATGCCGGTTTCGCCCTGGAACGGCCTTGCCCCGGTCGCCATTTCATACAGGATCGTGCCCAGCGAGAAGATGTCCGTGCGCGAATCGACGACCTTGCCCTCGGCCTGCTCGGGCGACATGTAGGCCGCCGTGCCGAGGATCTTCCCTTCCTCCGTCACGGCGTCGATCGTCATGGCCAGCGTGGAGTTCCCCGGATCATGACGGTCCTGGAGCTTGGCCAGGCCGAAGTCCAGCACGCGGAGCCTGCCGTCGGCGTCGATCATGATGTTGTCGGGTTTCAGGTCCCGGTGGGTGATGCCGCCGGCATGCGCGCTGCTCACGGCGTCCACGAGCGGGATGGCGATATCGAAGAGACGCTCGAGGGGATGACCGCCCTTCGGCAGGATGCGCGAGAGGGCCTTGCCCTCGACCAGCTCCATGGTGAGGAAGTGCAGCCCGTCGCTCTCCTCGACGCTGTAGATGGTGACGATGTTCGGATGCTTGAGTGCGGCGACCGCCCTGGCCTCGCGCTCGAAGCGTCGCAGGCGCTCGGGATCCCGGGCCATGTCGGCGGGGAGGACCTTGAGGGCGACCTCGCGACCCAGTTTCGAATCGCGGGCGCTGTACACCTCGCCCATACCCCCTTGACCGATCTTGGCGAGGACCTCGTAGTGAGCGATGGTTTTGCCGATCATCAGGAGTCTTTCGTTGAACTTCAAGGACATC
>JALGZO010000139.1 GCA_025774865.1 bacterium
TGGGGGCTCGAGAGAAACATGTTGTAGTAGGGGATGATCATGAATCCCCGGTTGAGCGCGCGCAGGTGCACGAACTCGAAGTAGCCCCCCACCCCGATGCCGAGAGCGCCTTCGAAGGCGTCTCGCGGGGGCTGCGGAAGGAAGCGGAGGTCGCACCGGTTGCCCATGGCCGTGACGCTGAAGGGAACCGCGCGCTTCGCGATGACGCCGCGCATCCCCTCGACCAGACGGCCCATGCTGGCGCGCATCTTCGCGTACGTGCCCTCCGTCAACACGTGCTCCAGGGTCATGCGAAGCGCGTGCGTCGAAAGGGCGTTTCCCGTCACCGTGGTTCCCAGGCCGGTCATGCCGCCCACTCCCTGGGGATCGTCCGTGGAGAGCAGCAGCGCGAGTCGGTCGCCCACCTCCTCGTTCATCCCGTAGACGGCGCAGGGAACTCCGCTGGCGATGGCCTTCCCGGCGACCCAGAAGTCGGGCTCGAGACCCCACTCGCCCGTGCAGCCGCGCGGGCCCTCGGAGAGCGTGTGGGTCTCGTCGATCAGGAGATACGCTCCGTAGCGGGTGCAGAGCGCCCGGAGCTCTTCGTGGAATCCGGGCTCCGGCATCACGATGCCGGTATTGGTGAGCGCCGGCTCGGTGATGACGAGCGCGACGTCCCCTTCCCGCAGCGCGTCTTCGACGGAGTCCAGGTCGTTCCAGTTTGCGATCCTGGTCGAAGCCGCGGGGTCCTGGGCCGGGTCGAAGTCCACGTGGAAGCGCCTCTGGATCACCCCCGGCTCCAGCGTCCACTTGAGGGTCTCGTCCACGGTTCCGTGGTAGGCCAGGTTGAACATGAGGATCCGGGGCCTTCCGGTCAGCATCCGGGCGATCTTGATGGAGAAGCGGTTGGCGTCACTCGCCGAGAGGGCCGTGTACCAGTACTTCAGGCCGAAGCGGTCGGCGAGGATCTCGCTGGCCACGATGGCGTCTTCGTTGGGCAGCAGCGTCGCGATGCCGTCGCTTCGGACGAGCTCGGAGAGGGAGCGGGTGACCTCGTTGTCGGGCGCGTGCCCGAACATGTCCGGCGTGTCGCCGAAGTTGAAGTCGATGTACTCGTTGCCGTCGACGTCCCAGACGCGGTTGCCCCGGGATCGCTTCACGTACAGGGGATGCGGCAGGTGCCAGTCGGCGTGCCAGGTGCTCATCACGCCGCCGATCATGTGCTTCCTGGCCCGGTCGGCGAGCGCCCGGCTCGCGGGCGTGCGTTCGACGTAGAGCTGCGACTCCCGTTCCACCAGCCCGCGCAGCCGCGGGAGGTCGATGCAGTCGTGCTTCGGCACCAGGAGGTCGCCGAGATCGACGGGTTCCGCTTCGGGCATCCTGTTCCTCGATTCCCGCTTCGGCGCCTGCGGCGGGACGGTGCGAGCATGCGCCTTCCCGCGGAAGCGCGCCACGCCGAGCCGGAACCTCGCGCCGCCCGGACTTTCGTTCTACACCTTGGTGCTGCGCGTCGGCAGCGCGCGATTCCGCCTCCGCCAGGTCCGGAGGCCAGACCTCCTCCCGCAGCGACGAAAGGAGATCACGCGATGAAGCTCGAGTGGACGGCGACGGGGGCGGCGGCGCTCGCCCTCCTGATCGGCGGGGTGCCCGGAGCGGCGTTTGCAGACGACGCGGGCGCCGTAGAGGACCTCATCCTGCTGCTGCAGGAACGCGGGGTCATCGAGGAGGACGAGGCGACCCGGATCATCGAGCGCAACCGGGCTGCCGAGAAGAAGGAGAGCTGGTCCGATCGGATCACGTTCTTCGGGGACACTCGAGTTCGCTACGAGAATTTCTGGTACGACGATGATCCGCTCGGAGAGGACAAGAAGAACCGCAGTCGGCTCCGCTACCGGATCCGCGTCGGCGCCAAGGCGAAGATCAATGACCATTTCGACGTCGCCTTCCGGCTCGCCACCGGATCGGAGAGCAGGAGTCGCAACCAGACGCTGGGCGGCGGCGACGACTTCATCCCGGACGACTTCAATGTCGACCAGGCCTACGTCACGTATCACCCGTTCGTCGAGGATTCGATTCCCCTTGGTGGGCGAAGACTCGACGTGATGTTCGGCAAGATGCCGAATCCCTTCTACTCGAAGGTCGGCAAGGACTTCCTGATGTGGGACGCCGACATCACGCCCGAAGGGATCGCCGCGATCTACGAGGTCGAGCCGGCCGAGGATGTGAGCGTCACGCTCCGCACCGCCTACTTCGTGGACGACGAGAACTCGATTCGTTCGGACCCAGCCGTCTTTCCGGCTCAGATCGACGTGAAGGCGGGTCTCGGCGACGACATCACGGTGGGCGGCAGGTTGAGCTACTACGCCTGGCGGTTTCTCGACGACGCCTTCCACGACAGCAGCGAGACGATCCTCACTGATCCTGACGACCGGTCGCGGAGCACCGCGAACGGAAACATCCCCGGCGGACTCACCGACGGCGAGAACATCCACATCGGCGAGGTGCGCGCCTGGGTGCAGTGCACCGGCATCGAGAACTGGCCGATTCTCGCGTACGGGAGCTTCTCCAAGAACTTCAGCGCCGAGAGCGATTCGATCTTCCGTGCCGGCCGGGAGGACCTCTCCTGGTCCATCGGCCTCGAGATCGGTGACAAGAAGAAGTTCGTCCAGCTCGGTGCGGGCTACTTCTGGCTCGAGGCGAACGCCGTGCCGGCGCAGATCATGGACAGCGACCTCTTCGACGGCCGCACCAACGGCAAGGGCTGGTCGTTCTACGGGGCGAAGCAGATCTACTCGCACACGGACCTGAAGTTCTCGCTCTTTCTCGGCGAGCCGCTGGATGACGGTATCGATTGGGAACCCGCCGTGGAGAACTCGGATCGGACTCGCCTGCGTACGGACATCGTCGTGACGTTCTGAGAGCCGGGCGCGGAGGCGCCGGTGGAACGCCCGCATCCGGCGGGGCCTCCAACGCGCTCGCGGCTCAGCCGTCGGGCTTGCGGTCCGCCGGGAGGAAGCGACGCCACATCATCGCGAGTCCGACGATGAGCAGGACGCTCGCCAGCAACGCCCACGGGTCTCCCGGCGCGT
>JALGZO010000140.1 GCA_025774865.1 bacterium
GAACAAGGTGGACCAGGTGGACGACGAGGAGCTCATCGAGCTGGTGGAGATGGAGGTTCGGGAGCTTCTTTCGAACTACGAGTTCCCCGGGGACGACATTCCGATCATCAAGGGTTCGGCGCTGCAGGCGCTGGAAGATCCTTCGAACGAGGAAGCGAACAAGTGCATCGATGAGCTGCTGGAGGCTCTGGACACGAGCATTCCGGAGCCGGAGCGTGTGCTCGACAAGCCGTTTTTGATGCCGGTGGAGGACGTGTTTTCGATCACGGGTCGCGGGACGGTGGTGACGGGCCGCGTGGAGCAGGGGATCGTTCACACGGGCGACGAGGTGGAGATCGTCGGGATCCGGGACACGCAGAAGACGACGGTGACGGGCGTGGAGATGTTCCGGAAGATCCTGGACGAGGGTCAGGCGGGGGACAACGTGGGTTGTCTCCTGCGCGGTACGGGCAAGGACGAGGTGGAGCGCGGCCAGGTTCTGGCGGCACCGAAGACGATCACGCCGCATACGAGGTTCAAGGCCCAGGCGTACGTCCTGACGAAGGAAGAGGGCGGGCGTCACACGCCGTTCTTCAACGGGTATCGGCCGCAGTTCTACTTCCGGACGACGGACGTGACGGGTGTTGCGAACCTTCCCGAGGGGACCGAGATGGTGATGCCCGGGGACAACGTGGAGCTGTCGGTGGAATTGATCACTCCGATCGCGATGGACAAGGAGCTTCGCTTCGCCATTCGCGAGGGCGGCCGGACGGTCGGCGCCGGAGTGGTCGCGGAAATCACCGAGTAGGGAATCGCGGGCCGGGTGGTAGTGCATCGGACTCCAAATCCGGAGGTTGGGGGTTCAAGTCCCTCCGCGCCTGCCAAAGCTCGAGCGACGCGATGATCGGTAGTGAAGCGATGCAGCTGAACCCTGTGGTGCTCTACGACGACGCAAGACGGTTTGCCCTCGAGGTGCGGACGGAATTTCGCAAGGTGACATGGCCGTCGCAGAAGGAGGCGGTTGGTGGGACGATCGGAGTCGTCGTCATCGTCGCGATCATTACCTCGGTACTGAGCATCGTCGATCTCGTGCTGGGTCAGCTGATTCAGCTCGCGCTTCCCTGACATCGGGGAGCGGGGGCATGGCCTTTTCTTCGGAGAGCCCGATGGCGAAGCAGTGGTACATCGTCCATACCTATTCAGGGCATGAAGCCAAGGCGATGCGCGCGTTGCTGGAGCGCGCGAAGTCGATGGGGCACGGCGATGATTTCGACGAGGTTCTCATTCCCGAAGAGACCGTCGTCGAGATGATCAAGGGTCAGAAGCGGACTTCGAAGCGGAAATATTTCCCCGGCTACATCCTGGTGCGGATGGAGCTGAACGACGAGACGTGGCACATCGTTCGTGGGACGCCCAAGATCACCGGATTCGTCGGCGGCGACAAGAAGCCTCCGCCGATTTCAGACGAAGAAGTCGCCCGTATGACTCAGCAGATCAAGGAGGGGGCGACCAAACCCAAGCCGAAGATCATGTTCGAGGAAGGTGAGAATGTCCGCGTCGTCGACGGCCCGTTCGTGAACTTCTCCGGCTTCATCGACGAAGTCATGCAAGAGAAGGAGAAGTTGCGGGTCATGGTTCAGGTTTTCGGTCGAGCGACTCCCGTGGTGCTCGATTACACCAACGTGGAGAAGACCTAAGGAGTTTCGGGAGTGGCAAAGAAGATCATCGCCGTCGTGAAGCTGCAGTGCCCGGCCGGGCAGGCGAACCCCTCGCCGCCGGTCGGTCCGGCGCTCGGCCAGCACGGCGTGAACATCATGGAGTTCTGCAAGGTCTTCAATGCGCGGACCCAGGATCAGGCGGGAATGATCATTCCCGCGATCGTCAGCGTCTACGCGGATCGTTCCTTTACGTTCGAGCTGAAGACCCCACCCGCGGCCGTGCTCTTGAAGCAGGCGGCGAAGATCGCCAAGGGATCCGGCGAGCCGCACCGCACCAAGGTGGGGACCGTGACGACCTCCCAGGTTCGCGAGATCGCAGAGATCAAGGCGGCAGACTTGAACGCTCACGACGCCGAGATGGGCATGCGAATCATCGCCGGAACGGCGAGGTCGATGGGCCTCGATGTCGTGGAGGGATAGGGCGATGGCTCCCAGTAAACGGTACAAGGCCTCGTTCGAGCAGGTCGATCGCAGCAGGCTCTACGCGCTCGGGGAAGCGGTCGATCTCCTCGCCGGATTTCCCGTCTGCAAGTTCGACGAGAGAGTAGAGGTGGCGATCAATCTCGGCGTCGACCCCAAGCACGCCGATCAGATGGTGCGCGGCGCCATCGTCCTGCCCGCTGGAACGGGCAAGGAGACTCGCATTCTCGTATTCGCGAAGGGCGACAAGGAGAAGGAGGCCGTGGAGGCCGGAGCCGACCACGTCGGTGGCGAGGATCTCGCCAAGAAGATCCAGAGCGAGGGCTGGCTCGAGTTCGACCGCGTCATCGCGACACCGGACATGATGAGCGTCGTCGGCCGCCTCGGTAAGGTGCTGGGCCCCCGCGGCCTCATGCCGAACCCGAAGCTCGGCACCGTCACGATGGAGGTCGGAGCGGCAGTCCAGGAGAACAAGGCCGGCAAGGTGGAGTACCGGGTCGACAAGAACGGGATCATCCACGCCGCGGTCGGGAAACGCTCCTTCGACAGGGAGAAGCTCATCGCCAACATCCGGGCCCTTCTCGACGCCGTGATCAAGGCGAAACCCGCGGCTGCCAAAGGCGTCTATCTGAAGAAGATCTCCATCTCGACGACCATGGGCCCCGGGGTCCGTGTCGATCCCTCGAGTATTGCCGAGGCGGCCTAGGAGAAACATCGGTGCTGACACGAGCGCAGAAGGAAGAGCAGGTCGCCGATCTGAAAGAGAGATTCGGTCGGGCCAGCTGTGTGTACGTCGCTCATTACCGCGGGCTGGACGTAGAGGCCGCCAACGAGCTGCGGCGGAAGATCCGCTCCGAAGGGGGTGGCGATTTCGAATACCGTGTGGTCAAGAACACCGTGCTGCGGCTCGCGGCGGGTGACACGGCCGTCGGAGACATCGCAAAGCACTTCCAGGGTCCCACGGCGATCGCGATTTCCTACGGCGACCCGATCGGGTTGGCGAGAGTCCTCACGAACTTCGCCAAGGACCACGAGGTGTTCACCCTCGAGGTGGGCGTGTTGGAGGGGAACGCCGTCGACGCCGAGGCGATCAAGAGGATCGCCACGTTGCCGTCCCTCGACCACCTGCGCGGGATGCTCATCGGTTTGATTCAAGCGCCGGCCACGAAGCTGGCGAGGCTCCTTTCGGAGCCCGGCGCTCAGCTGGCCCGCGTGTTCGGGGCGCGTGGCCGACAGGAAGGCGAGGCCTAGGTGTCGCTGGTGGGCTTGGATGTACACCGGCTCGGCGAGAATGCTCGCCTCTGGTGATTTCACGTTGCGGCGGATTCGTTCCGCCAGAACCGCCCGAGCGGAAATGACGGGCGATACAGGAAGAAGGATTCGTACTCATGGCTGATCTCAACGCAATCGTCGACTCGCTTTCGAGCCTCACCGTCATGGAGGCCGCGGAACTCGCCTCGCTCCTCGAAGAGAAGTGGGGCGTCTCCGCGGCGGCGCCGGGGGCCGTCGTCGCAGTGGGTGGGGCCGCTCCGGGCGAAGCCGCGGTCGAGGAGAAGGACGAGT
>JALGZO010000141.1 GCA_025774865.1 bacterium
ACCCTGGACGGCGAATCCGCAGGTGAGAACGGAGCCACGGCGGAGCTCGTGACCGACGTGAGCCACGGAACGCTCGCGCTCGCCTCCGATGGGTCATTCAGCTATACACCGGGCGCCACCTTCGACGGCAGCGATGAGTTCGTCTACCGCGCCCTCTTCGGTCCCGTGTCGGATCAAGCTACTGTCACGCTCACCGCGTGCAACGGGGGACCCCAGCTCTTCGACTGCTGGAACGAATCCGCCTTCCTGGCGAAGGCCGCCGAGTTCGGTTTCGGCAACTTCAAAGAGGGTTTCGAAGACGACATCGCCTGGGGAGATGCGCGGCACCCGAACACCGCTCCCAGCGTCAGCAGTCAAGGAGTCGAGTGGCGGTCGAACCACCCGGATCCTCCGGCGTCGAACGAGATCACCACCGGGCCCGGTCCCGCGAGGACCGGATTGTGGGGACTCTTTGATCCGGAGCACGGCTACGCCACGGGGACACCCATCGAGTGCGACGTCGACGTTCCGCCGCCGCACTGTCTCTTCCACGATGGCTTCACGGGAACGCGTGAATTCGGCCAGGCTGTTCTTCACGGGGTTGGTGGCTACATCACCGGGATCTACGGCGCCAATGTGGCGATCGCGCTCGACGGCGGGACGCCGATCGGCGGGGGCAAGGTCACAAGCGGCCATCAGTTCTTCGGGGTGATCGACGCGGACTCCGCCGGCTTCACGCAGTTCGAGTTCCGCGAGCTCGACGGAAAGGTCGGGCAGGCTCTATTCATCTTCGGCGATGATTTCACCCTGCTCACCCCGGACCCGACTTCCGTGGAGAATCCGCGGCTCGACGAATCCACCGTGCTCTTCGCCGGTGCGAGCCCCAATCCCTCGAACGGAAACACGACTCTTCGTTTCTCACTGCCCGCCCGGGCGTCGGCGGAGCTGTCGATCTACGATCTGAGCGGTCGACTCGTCCGCGAGCTGGCGAGCGACGTCCGGGGTGACGGATTGCACGCCGCGACCTGGGACGGTCGAGATCGGGGAGGGAACGAGGTTGCCGCTGGCGTCTACTTCGGTCGTCTGGTCGTCATGCTCGGCCCGAGGCAGGAGGTACTGATGCGCAAGATCGTCGTCGCGCGCTAGCTCTCTCGTCCGCCTGGACGACTGCAGAAAGTGCGACGAGAAGAGGCCCGGATGCCGGCTCTGACAATCTCACGGTACGCCACCCCGGGACTCAACGCAGGACGACGATCGTTCGCCCCCCCAGGAAGTACACGCCCGCCGGGACCGGTCGGCCGGCCCCGTCGCGGCCCGACCAGGAGACCGTGCCGTCCGGGGCCGCCGGGCCGAGCTCACGGACCAGGCGCCCGTGAACGTCGAAGATGCGGAGCGGCCCGGACGCCGGTTCCGTCCCCGTCAGCTCGATGCGAAGCGTCCCGCCGCGGAGCGGGTTGGGCCAGGCCCGCAAGACCGTCTCGCGGAGGGGTCCCGGTGGGGCGTCCACGGTCCACTGGCCGAGAGCGAGTCCCTTGGTGGGCCTCGTGACGCCCACGCTGTCGCACACGCCGCTTCCGTCGAGGACCAGGAAGAGCGATCCCTCGGCCGCGAAGTAGTAGCGGTCGTCGCCCGCGTAGGTCAGGGCCTTCGGGGAGGACCAGGAGTAGCCGGACACCGGGAGAGACATCACGCCGAAGCTGTAGAGGTCGACGAGCTCGAGTTGCTGCTCGCCCGTGGCATGCATGAAGAATTCCTCTTCCGGGTTGTAGGCGAGGGCGTGACCACGACCGGAGACGAGCGCCGCCACGGAGTCCATCTCCGCGTTCGTCGGATCCACGCGGCAGAGAGAGGCCGTGGGATCGCCGCTCTGCCCGGTGAGCCCGTAGAGGACCCCATCGTGGTCGAAGGCCAGAGCGCTCACGTCCGTCCCGAGGTTGCCGACGCTCGTGGCGCGGCCACTCCAGGGATCCAGCGTGACCAGTTCGCGCCCCTCGACGGCGATCAGCCGCAGGACCGCCCAGAGCTCGCCCGTTTGCGGATGGGCCGCGAGGCCGTTTCCCTGCGTCGGAAACTGACCGGGGAGGGTGATCCGAATCGAGTCGATGCACGCTCCGTCGTGCGGATCGATCCGGAGCAGGTAGGGACTCGTGCGACCGATCGAGTAGATCGGGCCGAGCGATTCCGCTGCCGGGCTCGATACGACGTCGGCCACGGCGATCGCGATCAGGGCTCCCGCGAGGAGCAGGTTGCGGGCGGGGGGCACGGCTCATCGCCTCCCGGCAAGGGTGTACCTGGTTACAATGTTCTCAAATGCGCGGGCCAGACTCAATTGTCATGAGTTCCAAGCGAAGTTCACCGAATACCAGTCTTTGCCGTGGATCCATGAACGGGTCGTTTCCCGATTCCACGACTCGATGCGTCCACGTGCGGCGGGCGGGCGTCACACGGGTACGGTGGACGGCGAAAGTGGCGTCTGCCGGTGTCCGCCGCGCCGCCTGACTATCGGCCCCGGATCAGCTCCTGGTAGCCGGGGTCCTGCGCGAGCACGCGAAAGGCCTCGCTCTTGATGTCCTCCCACGTGGCGATGTCGTGAGCGACGACGCCCTCGTCGATGGCCAGCCGAAGCCGCTCGAGGGCGTGCTCGCGATCAGCCGCATCGGCGGTCACCTCCGCGCGCCGCGCGTGCGCGCTCGCGAGCTCGTACGCGGTCAGGGCGCGCAACTCGCTCGACCCTTCATCCAACTCCTCAGTGAGTTTCGTGACGTCGGTCAGCGACGCGACGGCGGCGTCGAGCTCGTCGTTCGCAGCCAGCGACTTGCCGCGCAGAACCGACAGCCGGACCAGGTTCGACCGTGCCGACTGGTGATGGCCCGCGCTGTAGCCAACGGTGTACGCGTCGACGCGGGCCCGCTCGTCACCTTCGGCCACGACTTCACGCACCCGAGCTTCGGCCCGCTCGAGCGTGGGGAGGAGGTCCGGGATCCTCCGGTCCTTCGTCGCGACCGCGACGGTGAGGAATTCCAGCGCCTGATCCAGGTTGCGAGGTCGGTACATCGGATCGAAGTTCAGAAGCGTGTCGAGGTACATCGGATCGAAGTTCAGAAGCGTGTCGATATGGAAGCTCCAGGGGTCCGACACGTCGACCGGTTCGCTGCTGTACTTGCGCGCGAGGGCGCGCTCCGGAAGCTCGCCGGTGAGGCGTTCGATCGCCGCGTTCACGAGCTCATCGAGCGGCTCCGTCGAATGCTCGGCCTCGAGTAGCTCGCGATGTCAGCCGCGCCTCCAGGTAACGCATCTGGGTACGCATCCGCTCGCGCCCGTCGGACTCCAACCCCTCCCGGAGCCAGGCGTTCACGGCGAGGTGGTCGTCGGGCGGCAGCGCCCGCACGAGGCTCTCGACGTGGTCCCCGCGGCCCATGGATCCGTAGTTGTCGAGGATCTTGAA
>JALGZO010000142.1 GCA_025774865.1 bacterium
TTCGGGTTGCGCCTACAGCGAAGACGGTCGCGAGGAGTCGGGAATGGGGATCGCGGTCGGTGACTACGACAACGACGGCGCGTTCGACCTCTTCGTCACGAACTTCCAGAACGAGTCGAACACCTTGTATCACAACGAAGGCGGCGCGTTCTTCTTCGATCACTCGGCTTCTTCGGGGCTGGGCCCCAGGAGCATGCCGTGGCTCGGATGGGGAACGGAGTTCATCGACATCGATCACGACGGCTGGCTCGACCTGTTCGTCGCCAACGGCCACACGGAGTCGGATATCGAGGAGTTCGACCAGCTCGCCACCTGGAAGCAGTCGGACCATCTCCTCCGGAACCGGGGCGACGGGACGTTCGAGATGGTGACGGCGGAGGAAGCTCCGGACCTCGCCGTACGTCGGGCCGGCCGCGGTGTCGCGCTCGGCGATCTGGACGACGACGGCGATGTGGACATCGTGATATCGAATCAGCGAGGAGCGGCCACGGTCCTCGAAAACGTCAGCGAAAGCGGACGACACTGGATCGGGTTCGAACTCGACGGTAGGGACGCCATGAATCGCGACGCGATCGGTGCAATCGTCGAAGTCCGGGCCGGGGGCATGGTCCAGGTCCGCGAGGTGCGCGCGGGCGGGAGCTACCTGTCCGGCAACGACCGCCGGCTCGTGTTCGGACTCGGAGGCGAAGATCAGATCGATGAGGTGATCCTCCGAGTCGCCGGAGGGACCCGACGACTCGACCCGATGCCGGTCGATCGTTACCACCGCGTCACGGTGGGGAGCCGATGAACTCTTCTTTCGAATCCGTCGGCCGCAGCTCGCGCCCGGCCGCGCCCGCCGCGCCGCCCCCCGACTTCAGCTCGCGCAGACTCGTCGCCGGAATCCTTCTCGGGACCGGGCTCGCCGTCGCCGGAATCGCCATCGCGATCGCGAGTCGCGGCGGTCTGGATGCGCTCCGCACCGCCACACCGCCCGATTTCCGGTACGCGACCATCGCGCTTCTCTTCGCCGGGCTCGACACGTGGCTCGGTGGATACCGGTTGTACTACATGGCCCACCGCCTCGCCCCCGGGGTTCGCCCTCTCGACGGCGTGCGCGCGGACCTCGCCAACCGCTGTCTGGCCGGCATCACCCCGTGGCAGACCGGTGGCGGGGCGGCGCAGCTCTACGTTCTCGCGCGGGCGGGGCTCCGCGTGTCGGGTGGGGTCGCGATCGGCACGATCAACTTCCTGGTCTCGACACTCATCCTCATCGTGTTCGGATTCGTGGCGTTGGCTCTGCTCCCGAGCCATCTGCCGCGCTGGCTTCACGTCTCCACCATCTCCACGCTCGGCTTCCTGATCTTCCTCGTGATGCTCGGGGGATGGCTCCTGGCCAAAGGGCGGTTTCCGGACGCGTCGACGGAGGGCGACGCATCGCCTCTCGCGCGGGGCGGACGGGTGCGCCGGGCCGTGAACCGCGGCCTCGCGTTCGTGCACCACTCGCTCGAGATCGCACGAGGATTGATGCGGTCTCACCCCCGGCCGGTCCTCAACTTGTTTCCGATCACTACGGCGATGCTCGCCTCCAAGCTCATGTACACGTACTTCGTGTTTCGTGCCTTTCAACCGGAAGGGCACTTCGAGGAGATGGTGGCGGTGCTCGTGATTCTGATTCTCTCGCTCTTCTTCGCCCCCACGCCCGGTGCCAGCGGAGTCGCGGAAGGTGCCGGCACCGCCTTCCTGATGCCGACGCTCGGTGTGGCGTCGAGCGTCGGCTTCGTCCTGTACTGGCGAATGCTCTCCCTGTACCTCCCCGTTCTCTTCGGGGGCCTCACCCTGCTCCACCAGCTCGGCCGGGACTCGCGAAGGGTCGGCGCCCGGCCCGCTCCTTGACACCCCGAGGGCCCGGAATTAGCCTCCGGGCGATCTGTCCGCGGCTCGAGGAGGGGTGATGGAGGGACACCAGGCTTTGGTAGGTGACGTCGGCTGGATCGAGGTCATCTGCGGCAGCATGTTCAGCGGCAAGACCGAGGAGCTCATTCGTCGGCTCACGCGAGCCACGATCGCCCGGCAGCGCGTGCAGGTGTTCAAGCCGGCCGTCGATGCTCGGTTCGGAAAGGACGTCGTCTCGCACAGCGGCCAGCGCACACCGTCGGTCGAGGTCGCGAGCGCCTCCGAGATCCTCGGGCGGCTCGACGAGTCGACGAAGGTGGTCGGCGTCGACGAGGCTCAGTTCCTCGGGCTGGAGCTCGTCGACGTCGTCGAGGAGATCGTGTCGGGCGGCCGCCGCGTCGTCGTCGCGGGCCTCGACCAGGACTACATGGGGAGGCCGTTCGAGCCGATTCCTCAGCTCATGGCGATCGCGGACAGCGTGACGAAGACGATGGCCGTGTGCGTCGTGTGCGGTCACCCCGCGAACAAGACGCAGCGACTCGTCGAGGGAGAGGGCCGCGTGCTGGTCGGGGCGAGCGAGGCCTACGAAGCGCGCTGCCGCCGATGCTGGAGCCCCGATCCGGCGAAAGCCATCCCCGTCGAGTTCGAAGCGGCGGGGACGACAGGCGTTTGAGCCGGATCGAAGAGAACTTTCGAAGGATTCTCGAGCGGATCGAGGAGGCGGCGCGGCGGGCGGGGCGGAACGCCCACGAGATCACCATCTGTGCCGTGACGAAGGGGGTCGACCTGCCCGAGATTCGCCAGGCGGTGGAGGCGGGGGCGGCGATTCTCGGAGAGAATCGGGTGCAGGTGGCGGAACCCAAGATCCGGGAGGCCGCCGACCTGACCGGGCGAGTGTCGTGGCACATGATCGGCCACCTCCAGCGGAACAAGGCCCGCAGGGCGGTCGAGTTGTTCGACGAGATCGAGTCCGTCGACGGCGTGGCGCTCGCGAAGCGTCTGTCGGAGCTCGGACGAGAGCGCGGGAGGCCGGTACCGATTCTCGCGGAGGTTCTGACCTCCGGGGAGGCCGCGAAGACCGGAATCCCCCTCGCCGAGGTGGAGGGCGTCGTGGCGGAGATTCGGGAGCTTCCGGGGGTTGTCCTGGGAGGACTCATGACGATGGCGCCGTTCACGGATGACGAGGGGGCGGTGCGCTCGTCGTTTTCGAAGCTCCGCGAGATGCGGGACCGGCTAGGCGGCGCCGCCGCGTTGCCGGAGCTGTCGATGGGTATGACCGCCGACTTCGAGATCGCCATCGAGGAAGGATCGACGCGCGTTCGCGTCGGGACCGGTATCTTCGGTAGAGGGTGAGGAATGTTCGTGTTTGGAAACGCGCTTGCATCTATCGCGACCCTGATCGGAACGATCGCACAGATCTACGTCTTCGTCTTGATCGGCTACATCATCGTGTCCTGGGTCAACGCCGATCCGCTCAATCCGATCGTCCGGTTCATTCGCGTCGCGTCGGACCCGTTGCTCGACAGGATCCGCCGGTTCGTCCCGCCGATCGCCGGCCTGGACTTCTCGGTGCTGATCGCGATCTTGATCGTACAGATCGGGATCCAGGGATTCGTCGTATCGACGCTCATGGACTGGGCGCGCCAGCTTCGATGAAGGGGGAGGGGGAAGCATCATGAAGATCGGGCCGGTCGACATCCGGAATCATTCGTTCTCGAGGAAGCTCAACGGAGTGGACGAAGCGGAGGTCCGCGCCTTCCTGGACCTCGTGGCGGATCGTCTGGAAGAGTCGATCATGGAAGCGGACGACCTTCGAGGACGAATCGATCGGCTCGAGCTTCGCGTCGACGAATACTCGAAGCTCGAGCGCGCGCTGCGCGACTCGTTGATCTCGGCCGAGCGCGTGGTCGAGGACCGGCGCCACGCCGCAGAGAGGGAGGCGCGCATCCGGATCAAGAACGCCGAGGTCGATGCCGAGAAGATCGTCCTGAACGCGCGTGGCGAGCTCGGTCGCCTGCGGGCCGAGATCGACGATCTGCGGCGGCAGAAGGTGACCTACGTCGAGAGATTCCGGGCGCTCCTGCGCTCGCAGGTCAAGATCCTCGAGGCTTCGATCGAGGAGTTCGATCCCGACAACGCGGGCCCTGAGGTCCGAAACGTTCTCGACGAAGTCGAGCGCGCCGAGCAGAAGTCGGCCAACATGCCGTTGGGGTATGCGGATCCGCGGACCCCGGCTTCCCCGTCTTCCGGGACTCCATGACGCCCCTTCTCTCGGATCGTGTTCGTGAGTCGGCGGCGTTCCTCCAAGAGCGGGGCGTCGGCCAACCGGTGGCGGCGGTCCTGCTCGGCTCCGGCCTCTCCGGTGCCATCGGGCTGGACGACGGCCTTTCGATCCCGTACGCGGAGATTCCGGGTTTCCCGGACGGCAACGTGGCGGGCCACGATCACCGCCTCGAGTTCGGACAGGTCAAGGGCCGCGCGGTGCTGGTTCTCCGCGGTCGCGTTCACTACTATGAGGGCGCGTCGCTCGCGGAAGTGACATTTCCGATCCGCGTGATCCGCTCCCTCGAGCCGCGGTGGATGGCGATATTGAACGCGGCCGGCGGGATCAATCCGGACTACGGGGTCGGTGACATCGTGTTTCTCTCGGACCACATCAACTGGATGGGCGACAACGCGTTGGTGGGTCCGAACGACGATTCCCTCGGGCCGCGGTTCCCGGACATGTCGAATGCGTATGATGCGGAGCTCCGCCGCCGGGCAGAGTCGGTCGCGGAGGACGCTTCGATCCGAACCCACCGAGGAGTCTACGCGGCGGTGGCCGGGCCGACCTACGAGACACCGGCCGAGATCCGGATGCTGCGCCTCGCGGGCGCCGACCTCGTCGGGATGTCGACGGTGCCGGAAGTGATCGTCGCGGTGCACGGAGGATCGAAGGTGCTCGGCATGTCCGTCGTGACGGATCTCGCGGTCACGGAGGAGCTGGAGCCCCTGTCGCACGGAATGGTGCTCGGGGCGGCGGAGAAGGCGGCGCCTCGCGCGGGCGCGATCCTCGAAGGGCTCGTCGAAGGAGAAGAAGAGTGAAGCAGGAGACCCAACCGCTCTACCCGGTCGACTCTCTCCGGGAGTCCGCGGAACGCGCCGAACGCGCGATCCTCGAGCGCTGGAAAACGCGCGACATCTTCCGGAAGACCGTCGACGGGCGGCGGGATGCGCCTCCGTTCGTGTTCTACGAGGGCCCGCCCACCGCGAACGGCAAGCCGGGCGTCCACCATGTCCTCGCCCGCGCGATCAAGGACCTCGTGTGCCGGTACCAGACGATGCGCGGGCGTTACGTGCGGCGCCGAGGCGGCTGGGACACGCACGGGCTGCCGGTGGAACTCGAAGTCGAGAAGCAGCTCGACATCGACAAGCGGGAGATCGTCGAGAGGATCGGGATCGAGGCGTTCAATCGGAAGTGCCGGGAATCGGTCTTCACCTACCTCGACGAATGGCGCGAGCTCACGGAACGGATCGCGTTCTGGATCGATCTCGAGGACGAGTACGTGACCCTCGAGAACGAATACATCGAGTCGGTGTGGGCACTGCTCGCGCGGATTCACGAGAAGAATCTTCTCTACCGGGGGTTCAAGAGCGTTCCGTACTCCACGAAGTCGGGCACGACGCTCTCCGATCACGAGGTGGCGCTCGGTTACCGGGAAGTCGACGATCCCTCCGTCACGATCCGCTTCCGGTGGGCCGACGATCCCGACGTCTCCTTTCTCGTCTGGACCACCACGCCCTGGACGCTCCCCGGCAACACGGGCCTCGCCGTTCACCCTGACGTGACCTACGTGAAGGTGCGCCACGGAGGCGAAGTTCTCGTGCTCGCGGAGGATCTGGTGGGCGCGGTGATCACGGGGGAGGAAGAACCGGAGATTCTCGAGAAGATGAAGGGCGCGGACCTGCTCGGGAAGAGCTACGTGCCCCTCTTCGACTACTACGCTTCGACGAAGGAGACTCACCCCCCCGCGTTCACCGTCGTGCCGGGGGACTTCGTCACGACGACCGACGGCACCGGAGTCGTGCACCAGGCCCCGGCGTTCGGGGCCGAAGACCTCGAGACGGCCGAGGAGCACGGCATCCCGATCGTGCTCCACGTCGACGATGCGGGGTGCCTCAAGGGCGAGGTGGCGGACTTCGCCGGACTGTGGTTCAAGGACGCGGACGCTCCGATCACGAAGGACCTGCAGGAACGCGGCCTTCTCTACAAATCCGAGACCTACCGCCACACGTATCCCTACAACTGGCGGGGCGAGGATCCCTTGATGTACGTGGCACGCGAGGCCTGGTACATCCGGACCACCGAGATCCGGCAACGCCTCTGCGACCTGAACCAGGAAATCCGTTGGGTGCCGGGTCACATCCGCGACGGGCGCTTCGGGGATTGGCTCGAGAACAACGTGGATTGGGCGCTGTCCCGTGAGCGGTTCTGGGGTACGCCGCTTCCGATCTGGGTGTCGGACCGCGAGCCGAGCCAGTTCGAGGTGATCGGCTCGGTGGCGCAATTGTCGGAGCGGGCCGGGCGCGATCTCTCCGGTCTCGACCTGCATCGGCCGTACGTCGACGAGATCACGTGGCCCGACGGTAACGGCGGCACGATGCGTCGCATCCCGGAGGTCGTGGACGTGTGGTTCGACTCGGGTGCGATGCCGTTCGCGCAATGGCACTATCCCTTCGAGAATCGTGAGGTCGCCGAGGCGCAATTCCCCGCGGACTACGTCTGTGAGGCCGTCGATCAAACCCGCGGTTGGTTCTACAGCTTGCACGCGATCGCGGCGCTCGTACGCGATTCTCCCGCCTACAAGTCGTGCCTCGTGACGGGGCACGTCCTCGGAGGCGACGGTCAGAAGATGTCGAAGAGTCTCGGCAACACCGTGAGTCCGTGGGACGCGCTGGACATCGGCGGGGCCGACGCGCTGCGCTGGTTCATGTCGGTCACGAACAACCCGACGGGAGGGATGCGCTTCTCCGAGGACGGAGTCCGCGAGGTGTCGCGCAAGATTCTCGACACGCTGCGAAACCTCTACTTGTTCTTCGCGCAATACGCGAACCTCGACGGCTACCGTCCGGATGGTGATCGCACCTCGGTGGAGCAACGCTCTTTGCTCGATCGCTGGATTCTGTCGCGGTTGCACTCGCTCGTTCGCGTGAGTACGTCGCAGATGGATGCCCTCGAAGTCTGGCGGGCGGGACGGGCGATCGAGCAGTTCTGTCTGGAGGATCTCTCGAATTGGTACGTGCGTCGGTCCCGCGATCGCTTCTGGGCGCCGGGCTTCGAACCGGACAAGCGCGCTGCGTTCGACACGCTGTGGGAGTGCCTGCAGACGGTCTCTCGCCTGATCGCGCCGTTCGCCCCGTTCCTGGCCGAGCGGCTCTGGCTGGGCCTCACGGAGGCCGGGGGAGGGGACGAGAGTGTGCACCTCGCCGCGTGGCCGGAACTCCGAGCGGAGCTCGTGGACGAAGACCTCGAGCAGAGGATGGAGGCCGTTCGCCGGGTCGTCCGGCTCGGCCGCGCCGCGCGCCAGCGGGCCAACGTGAAGACGCGTCAGCCGCTCGCCCGGGTACGCGTGGTGCCCCCCGCCGGTGAGGCTCCGCAGGGAGACTTCCTGGCGATCGCGCTCGAGGAGCTGAACGTGAAGACGGCGGAAGCGCAGGAGCCGGGGTCACTACTCTCCGAGGTCCGCGCGAAGGCGCGATTCGCGGCGCTCGGCCCTCGGTTCGGAAAGGACATGAAGGAGGTCGCGGCCGCCATCGGAGCGCTGTCATCGGAAGCCGTAGCCACCCTGGAACGGGCGGGGCAGGTCGCCGTCGACGTCCGCGGCGCCTCACACCAGATCCGCCGCGACGAGGTCGAGGTGAGCCACACCGATCCCGAAGGGTGGATCCTGGAGCGAGAGGGTGGCTGGTCGGTCGCCCTCGATCTCGAGATCGGGGAAGCGCTCCGGCTCGAGGGTTTCGCGCGGGAAATAGTGAACAAGATCCAGTTCATGCGACGTCAGGCCGACTTCGATATCACCGATCGCATCGAGGTCTTCTTCCAAGGGACGGACGTCGTGCGCGAGGCCGTCGAGCGACACGGGGAGCTCATCCGCACCGAGACCCAAGCCGTCGGGATCGAGTCCGGGAGCTGCGACGCCGAGGCGCAGCAGGAGTGGAAGATCAACGGCGAGCCCACCGTGTTGTTCCTGAGGCGCGTATGAACACCGTCGAGCCCCGTGCGACCGCTGGTCCGTTCTTCTACGTCGTCGCCGCCATCGTGCTCGTGGTCGATCAGATCACGAAGTTCCGCATCTCCGACCTCATGTTCCGGGGCGAGTCGGTCTCGGTGCTGGGCGAGTTCTTCCGCATCACGTACGTGCACAACGAGGGCGCCGCGTTCGGACTGGATCTCGGTGGTCGCTGGTCGTTCATCGTCGTCACGCTCGTGGTGGCCGCGTTCATCCTCTTCTACTACGCGCGCACCGAGAACACCGCGACCGCACGCTGGGCACTCGCGCTCATCCTCGGCGGCGCGCTCGGGAATCTGGTCGATCGCGTGCGGATCGGCGAGGTCGTCGATTTTCTTCACTTCTCCGTCTCCGGGATCTCGTGGCCGATCTTCAACGTCGCGGACATCGGAGTCTCGGTCGGCGTCAGCCTGCTCGCGATCCACCTGTTCCGAAAGGAGCATCCCGAGGATGCCGTCGGACCCGCCCCCGCTCACCCTTCGGATCCCGCCGGAGAAGAAGGGCGCCCGGCTTGACCAGGCGCTGGCCGCGGAGCTCCGGGGCCGGCACACCCGGAGCGAGATCCGCCGGCTGATCCGCGCCGGGCGCGTCACCATCGAGGGGCGGCCCGCGAAACCCTCGACCGAGGTGCAGGGCGGAGAGGCGGTCACGCTGGACATGCCGCCGCCCGAACCTTCGGACGTCCTCGCCGAGGATCTCGACCTCCGGATCGTGTGGCAAGACGAGCACCTGGCGGTCGTCGACAAGCCGGCGGGCATGGTGACTCACCCGGCCGGCTCTCTGCGCCGAGGGACCCTCGTGAACGCGCTGCTCTGGAAGATCCGGGACCTGTCCAGTGTCGGAGGCGCCCTGCGGCCGGGGATCGTGCATCGTCTGGACCAAGGAACGTCGGGGCTTCTGGTGGTCGCCAAGCATGACGAATGCCATCGACGGCTGACCGCGCAGCTCGCGGCCCGAACGCTGAAGAGAACCTACGAGGCAGTCGCGTGGGGAAGGGTGGCCCCCGAGTCGTTCGTGATCGACGCGCCCATCGGGCGTCATCCACGCGACCGGAAGCGGATGGCGGTGGTCGACGGGGGTCGCGAGGCCCGCAGCCACGTGCGGGTGATCACGGCCACGGAGATGGCCTCGCACCTCGAGGTGTCGCTGGAGACCGGACGCACCCACCAGATCCGAGTGCATCTGCTTCATCGTGGGCATCCCCTGGTCGGCGACGCGCAGTACGGGGGACGACGGCGGTCGGTCCGAAGGGTGCCTCGGGCGGCCCGTTCTCGGGCGGATCGGTTGCTCGAGGCCATCGAGAGGCAGGCGCTGCACGCCCGGGCGCTCGCGCTGACGCACCCCGTGACCGAGGAGCGACTCACGTTCGAGAGCCCCCGTCCGGCGGATCTCGAGGCAGTGATCCGGCTCTTGTCCTAGTCGATCTCCCGGGAAGGCGGGAAATCCGCTAGTATCCCCCAGAGCCGGGCCCGGGGCGCCGATCGTCGCTCCCGTGGCCGGCGAACGGAGCCGGCTCGAAACGCGTCTCACCAGATGGGGGATGTCGCTCGGTGGATCCCAGCGCCCCGGAAATCCAGCTCGTCGTTCCCAGTCGGATCGAGTCCCTGGCGGTGATCAACGCCGTGGCGGAGGAGATCTCCAACCAGCTGAACTTCGACGAGGAAGCGCGGAACGCCATCACGATCTCCGTTGTGGAGGCAGGTACCAACGCGATCGAACACGGAAACGGCTACGATACCGAGAAACCGACGGAGGTCGTGTTCCGTCAGGAGAATGGAGCCCTGATCATCCTGATCCGGGACCGTGGAGCTGGATTCGATCTCGACGAGCTGGGCGATCCGCTGGCGCAGGAGAACATGTTCGCCGAACGAGGGCGGGGCGTTTACATCCTTCGGGCCTTCATGGATGAGGTGGATTTCGCGTTTCGGGCCGGACAAGGAACCGAGTGCCGCCTCGTGAAGTACCTCCCGCAAAAGAGTCTCCGCACCAACGAGTAGCCCGTGCCCGGACGCGGGCCCGGAGTCGATATGTCCTTCGATCTCGTTGCGGCGACCGCGTATCTGACGTGCGGCGCGCTGATGCTCTTCCTCGGGTTTATCGTCCTGCGGGAGAACCCTCGCCAGCGCGTGAACCTGGCCACGGCAGGGATGCTCGTCTTCGGCGGTCTGGGCCCGATCCTGGGCGCCTACAGCAACCTCGCAGGTCGGGCCGGCGACGCCGCGGCCCCACAAGATGTCTTCACGCGGTTCGCGTTCCTGTGGGAGTTCTTCTTCCCGGCGGTCCTCGCCTTCGCGCTCGTCTTTCCGACCCAGCACCGGATCCTGACGCGCTGGCCGCGCTTCTTCTTTCTGCTCTTCGTGCCTCACCTCTTCCACGTGTTTCTCGTGCTCGTGGCGGGGGACCTGACGGACTTGCTCGCCGGGGTCAACGTCGAGTCGCTGCTCCCGGTCGGCGCGAGCATCGCAAACCGGGTGGTGGGGCTGGCGCGCGTGACTCTCGAGCTTCTGCTGCGGGTCCACGTGCGGTTCTTCTCGTTCGTGAACCTCGCGATGGCGCTCGCGAGCTGGATCATCCTGATGCGATCCGCCCGGAGGACGGCGAGTCCCAAGCTTCGTTCGCAGGTGCGCACGATCCGGTTCGGCCTCGGACTCAGCCTCGCCCTGTACTCGGGAGGGGAGCTCGTGCCGAGGGCCTTCGGATGGACGCTGGGCCGCTCGATCGGCCTGCCGCTGGTCACGGTCTCGCTGCTCGTGGGCGCCGTATCGATCGTCGTCGCGATCGTTCGGCTGGGATTCCTCGACGTCCGGTTCATCGTCCGGCGAGGTCTCGTCTACGGGCTTGCCTCCGGCGTGATCGTCGCGCTGTACCTGTTCGTGGGAAAGCAGATCGATCGCGTCTCGGCACACTTCGTGGGCGAGCAGCTCCCCGTGTTCGAGACCACGTTCCTCGTATTGAGCTTGTTTCTGCTGCAACCGGTGCTTGCCGGCATCGAGCGGATGGTCGACGGGGCCCATTCGCGCGACCGTTCCGATCTGCGGAACGCCCTGACGCGACTGTCGGAGCAGGTGTCGTTGCTGCTGGAGCCGTCGGACGTGACCGAGGTCACCGCAAGAACGATACGACGCGAAATGGTTCTCGATCACGTGGCGGTGGCGACCCTCGATCGGATCACCGGCGCGTATCAACTCACGCTGGCGAGCGAGCGGAATGGAGACGGCGAATCGCTGGAAGTGGATGACCACTGGAGGTCGGGCGCGGCGCTCTTCGAAGCGTTGACCGGTCGGCGGGAACCGGTGCCCGTGAGCGAGCTGGCGGAGGTTCCGGCGAACGACGCGGATCGGGCGAAGCTCGCGGCGGGGCTCGCGACGATCGGGGCGCAGGTCGCGATTCCACTCTACGCCGCCTCGCGCGGCGCGGGATCGCGCGCGAACGCGGGGGCGCTGGTGGGGGTCGTGACGCTCGGCCGCAAGGTCACGGAGACGCGGATCACGTTCGAAGAGCTGTCGCTGGTCTCACTCGTCGTCCAGCAGGTCGGGATCAGTCTGCTGAACGCGTCGTTGCACAAGGAACAGATGGCGACGCGCCTCCTCGAGGAGGAGGTGGCGACGGCGCGTCAGATCCAGCGGCAGCTGCTCCCCGAGGAACCGCCTCGGCTCACCGGGTGGGAGCTGTTCGCGAGCAACAGCCCGAGCCGCCACGTCGGGGGGGACTACCACGACTTCGTGCCGCTCCCGGCGGGTTCCGTGGGTATCGCGATCGGTGACGTCTCCGGGAAGGGAGTCCCGGCGGCCCTGCTCATGTCGAACCTGCAAGCGGCGCTCCGCATTCGAGTTCTCGACGGCCATCCTCCCGACCGCGTCGTCGAACAGGTGAATCGACAGATCTGCAAGAACACGGGATCCGAGAGCTTCATCAGCTTCTTCCTGGGAGAGCTCAGCCCTCGCGAGGGTACGTTCAGCTTCACGAATGCGGGTCACAACGCGCCCGTTCTGGTGCGGAGGAACGGATCGACCGAGAAGCTGGAGCGGGGGGGACTGCTGCTCGGAGTCTTCCCCGAGGCGTCGTACGAGACCGGGGAGGTGGGTCTCGACCCGGGCGACTTCCTCGCTTTCTACACGGACGGGGTGACCGAGGCGAGCGATCCCGATGGAGAGCTCTTCAGTGAGGATCGGCTCGTCGACGCTTTGGTGAAGCATCGCCACGAATCTGCCGAAACGAGGCACGACCGAATCCTTCAGGAGGT
>JALGZO010000143.1 GCA_025774865.1 bacterium
ATTCGCTGGACCCGAGCGCGCTGGCACACGGCCCAGGGCCGCTTCGTCATCTTCGACCGCTATTCCTACGACGCGCTGCTCGCGACGCCCCGACGCCAGAGCCGCCTCGGCCGCGTCCGGCGCCGGCTCCTGGCCCACTCGTGCCCCGCCCCGGACCTCGTCTTCATCTTGGACGCTCCCGGCGAGGTCCTGTACGGACGCAAGGGCGAGCACACGCCGGACGCGCTCGAGCGGCAGCGGCAGCAGTACCGGGAACTCGCCGGTCTCCTTCCGCGAGCCGTCATCGTCGACGCGAACCAGGACCCCGAGCAGGTCCGACGCGACGTCACGGATCGAATCTGGCGGCGGTTCGCCGACGGGCGCGGATAGGCCATGGGCACGAGCTACGACACGACGGCCCGGCCGCTCCAGACGACCCTTTCCAACTCCTACGTTCCCGGCACGAACCTGCGCGGCGAGGTCGCGGGCGCGAACTGGACGTTCCTGCTCCCGAGCATGGAGCTCGGGTTGGTCGTGTGCGTGGGTCGGCCGGCGGCCGCGGCGCTGACCATGCTGTCTCGGATCGCCGATCGAATCGCGATAGTGGCGAACGCTGACGGGCGGCGAAAGACCCTCGAATGGGCCGAGTCCCGCGGCGCTTCCAACGTGCTCGCCCTTCGATCCGAGGATCTAGGGTCGCTGCCGGCGGCGGATCTCGTCTACCTCGCCGAACCCGGACGTCGCTCCGCGAACGCCGCCGCCATCTCGCCACGCGGCGTCGTATACGGGAAGGGCCGGGGCCCGCTGCCGGTATCCCACGTGGGGCGCAACTCGCTCCCGCTTCACCTCACACCTTTCACGGGCGAGATGCGGACGGCCGTTCCCCTCGCCGATCCCGCCACGATCGAGTACTTCGTCCGTCACGATCTGAACTGCCCTACCCTCGACCTGCACACGGCGAAGCGATTGCTGGGCGGAGCCGGAGCACCGCTGAGCGAACGGGGTGCCGAGACGGTCGGCCCCGCTTCTCGAGCGGGAGGGCGCAGCGCGAAGAACGTGGCGAAGGGGATTCTCCGAAACGCCGGCCGCGCGGTTCTCGACGGCGCCGCTCACGCGGAGGCGGGGATCGCTGGACGTCGATCGCTCGTCCGCTGGCTGGGCCGACGGGCGACACTGCTCCGACCCGACGGTGAGGACCCGGGTCCCCCGCGATACCTGCGGGAGATCGCGGGGCGTTTCGACGTGAACATCGACGGGTGCCGCTGGGGACTCGCCGCCCATGGGCAGTACAGCTCACGCAAGGTGCTGTTCTTCCTCTTCGATGCCGATGCTCCCGCGGGAGCGACACCGCGCTGGATCGTGAAGCTCACGCGGGATCCCACTTTGAATGGCCGGCTGGAGAACCTCGCTCGTGGGCTCGAAACCGTCCACGGGATTCCGGGGCTCGAGGCGCGCGCGGTCCCGCGGGCCGCGTTTCACGGTCATCACGCGGGACTCGCAATCGTCGCCGAGGAGGCCGTGGAGGGTGCGCCGTTCGGGGCCCACTCGAGCTGGAACGCCGCGTGCACGGTCGCCGCGAGCGCCGTGCATTGGCTCACCGAACTGGCGGCCGCAACGGTGGATCCCACGCCCGCTCCGGCGGCCGCCGACGCCCTTCGCCGTGTCTTCGACCGCTTCACGGAGATCTACGACGTCAACGCCGATGATCGCCGGTTCCTGGCGGAGCAGATCGCGACCGTCGAGCGAGCAGATGTCGCGATCCCTCTGGTCTTCCAGCACGGAGATCCCGGCACATGGAACCTGCTGGCGAACGATGAGGGCCGTGTCGCGTTCCTGGACTGGGAGGCGGCCGAAAACCGGGGCATGCCGCTGTGGGACCTCTTCTACTTCCTGCGGTCGTTCGCCGTGGGCTGCGCGCGCGCGTCCGGCACCCACGGACGTATGGCCGCGATCGAGCAGGGGCTGTTCGCCGACGGTCCGATCAGCCGAATGGTCGGCGAGGCCGTGGAGCGATATCGCGAGCGCACGGGGCTCGACGCCGTCTTCGTCGAGCCGCTCTTCCACTTCTGCTGGATGCATCGCGCGTTGAAGGAGGCGACTCGACTGACGCCGGAACGGCTGGAGAGCGGTCACTACCGCGCGCTGGTTCGGCTCGGGATCGCGCGCCGCGAGACGCCTACGTTGCGACGGCTGTTCCGTCTCTAGAAGGAGTCTCGATCGGGGCACCACGCACGAACAACTCCGTGAGCGTGCGGGCGTTGTGGTGGAGGTCGAACTCCCGCAGGACTTTCTCCCGTCCGGCGCGACCCAGCCGCGCCCGGAGTCCGGGGTCCGAGGCGAGGCGCTGGAACGCGCCTGCGAGAGCCTCGACATCGCGCGGTTCCACGAGGAATCCCGTGACGCCGTCGTCGACGAGCTCCGGGATGCCGGACAGATCACTGGAGACGACCGGGAGCGCGCAGGCCATCGCCTCCATCAGCGCCACGGGAATTCCCTCCTTCTTGCCCTCCTTGGTCGGAACGCTGGGGAGCGTGGCCGCATCGGCGCGGGCGAGCAGCCCCACGACCTCGCGACGAGGCAGTGGTCCGTGCACGATCACCTCCGACCGCAGACCGGAGCGCCGAATCTGTGCCTCGACCTCCCGGCGCCTCGGGCCGTCTCCGACGAGGTGACACGCAAACCGAACGCCCCGCTCTTTCAACATGCGGCACGCTTCGATGAGGTAGCGGTGGCCTTTGACCTCCTCGAACGACGCGACACACAGAATCTGGAGGGGGCCGCTTCTGTTGCGATCTTCCTGCGGTTGGAACACGTCCGGATCGACGCCACAGTGAACGACGCGAACCTTCTCGCGCGCCCAATCGCCGCACTCGTGGACGATCACATCTCGATTGAAGTCGGAAACGGTGACCGTGAACCGAGACGCCCAGACTTTCACGTCGAGCATCGTACGGTCGACGTGCAGATCCGATCCGTGGGCGGTGAAGCTGAACGGGATGCCGGTGAGTCGATGAACGATCAAGGCGGCGACGGCCGGGTGGGTGGCGAAGTGCGCATGAAGGTGA
>JALGZO010000144.1 GCA_025774865.1 bacterium
TGGCCGTCGGGATCCTTCCTGCTGCGGTCGCCCTGACCGCCGTCGCGTTCGTCCTGACCGTGATCGACTACATCTCGGTGAGGGACATCTATGACTCGATCGACTGGCCCGTGATCGTGCTGCTCGCGGCCATGCTCCCGGTCGGGGACGCCCTGCAAGCCACCGGCGGCACGGAGCTCCTCGTCGATGCCGTGCTTTCCGGTGCAGGGAACGTTTCGGCGCCGCTGGTCCTCGCCGTCGTCATCATCGTGACGATGACTCTCTCGGACGTCATCAACAACGCGGCGACGGCCGTCGTCATGGCGCCGATCTCCGTGACCCTCGCCGCTCAACTCGGCGTCGCGGCCGACCCTTTCCTCATGGCGGTCGCAATCGGCGCGTCGTGCGCGTTCCTGACGCCCATCGGCCACCAGTGCAACACGCTCGTGCTCGGACCCGGCGGGTACCGGTTCGGGGATTACTGGAAGATGGGTCTGCCTCTCGAGATCATCATCGTCGTCATCTCCGTTCCGCTCATTCTGAGGTTCTGGCCGCTCTGACCTTCCGCCGTTCGATCACGAAGAGCCCCGCGAGGATCAAGAAGCCCGCCGACGCGAGCCATGCCTTCAGCGGTCCCGGCTCGTACCGCAGTTCCACGCGCCGGGCCCCCGGCTCCAATGCCACCCCCACGTAACTCGGCATGAGCTGAACCGGCTCCACGTCCACGCCGTCGACCCGCGCGCGCCAATCAGGATGAAAACTCATTTTCAGAATGAGCCAGCACGGACGATCCACCCGGACCTCGGCGAGGAAATCGTCGCCCTGCCGATCGACCGACAGGACTTCGCCGCGCGGCCCGGCGGGAACGCTCGCCTCCGGCAACCGGATGTCCACCCCGTCCGCCAGATAGGCGCCGTCCACGGGCCGCCTCTCTTCGAGCAGCGTGACCCGTGGGTGAACCCCGGCCGCCGGCTGCCGACCGGACAGCCACTTCCGGTGCAAACGCGAGACGTTCTTCTTGGGGACGTCGACCTGGTATGGAGAGTCGACGAGCTCGACGAAGCCGGGTCCCTCGACCTCGAGCACGCGGAAGCGTCCGTACGACCGGAGCTCGCGCGCGAACGGCGGCATCGGTCTTCCCACCGGCGCGACGATTCTCCGGACGTTGAAGACCCGGTACTGATCGCGGCGTCGCTCGTCGAAGCCGCCGTGCATGTCGGCGTTGAGAGACCACATGTGGTGGAGGTAGCCCAGCGCGTCCATCTCGCGGATCGGAAACCAGGCGTAGACCGGCGTCCATCCGACCATGAACGCTCCTCCCCAGTGGTGACCGCTCCCGGGCGCCCCCTGTCCCGCGTACGCGCGACCGAGACGATCCTCGCGCGCGAGGGCGAGCGCGGCCTCGAGATCATCCCTCTCGGCGGCATAGCTCTGCGCCGCTTCTTGCACGAGGTCGGCGTTGTGGCGCAGGTACCCGGTTCGCTCCGAAAGCAACGGTGCGGCGATGACGCCGGCGACGGCCACGGCGGCGACGACACCGATACGGTGGCGCCGGCCGAGCCGGCCGAGGAGATCGGCCGCCGCCACTCCCGCGAGAATCACTCCGATCTGATGCACGAGGTAGATCGCGCGCGAGTAATGAAAGCCGCGGCCGAGGGGCAAGAGCTCCAGGAGCTTTCCCCAGGTGGGTCGCCCGAAGTAGAGCGCCAGGAAGAACAGGAAGAGAACGAGGAGAAGCCGCCATGCCTCCTCCTGGCGTGCGCGTATCGCGGCGACCACGACCCCGACACCGACGAGTGCCGTGAGCAGGGGGGTGCGCTCGAAGTCGAAGAGCTCGCCGCGGACGAGCCGGCCCAGGACGACCTCGTGGCCGAACGAGTTGTACTTCCACGAGGGAACGAGCGCGCTCACGTTGTAGAACGCGAAGTCCCGGAAGATCGGAACGACGACGTACGCCGACGCAGCAACGGACACGGCCGCGATGACGGCGAGCCGAAGAAGTCGCTTCGGGATCTCGCGTGGCGAAAGCAGGGCGAAGAGGCCGGCCGCCATGAAGCCCATGTACCCGAGCGCGAGGTGCGACAGGAACGTGAGCGTCATGAAGAGCGTCGCGAGCCCGTAACCTCTCCCGTTCTTCATCGCGTCGTACGTCCACGCGATTCCGAGCGGTAGGAACCAGCCACCCACCGCCTGCGTGTACTGCCCGAGCCCTTGCCAGGTGTAGCTCTCGAGGTCGAGGCCGTGCAGGTAGTCGGTCTTGATCCAGAGTGAGAGGGTACCGGCGGCGACGGCGCCGGCCCGCCCGAAGCCGAGCTTGCGCACCGCGAGGTAGACCGGGACGGGCAGCGTCACGACGGCGAGCCACTCGACGAGCTTGAACGCCTCCACGAGCTTCAGGCTTCCGAGCGCCGCCTTCCAGACCGCCACCACGAGCAGGTGCGGAAGGTTCTGGTAGTAGTGGAACACCGGAAAGCCCATGCCCCAGGTCGGCACCCACGGGTCGAGGAGGCTCTGTCCACGCGCCGGAGCCGAAGCGAGCGCCCGGATCAATCCGAAGTGGAGCACGCTGTCGTTGAGGAACGGTTCGGGGAAGCGGACCTGGGCGAAGAGCAGAGCACCGTGATATCCGACGACGGCGGCCAGCGCCGCGACGGCCAGCGTCCGGTCTCGACGGCCCGGATCGGCGAGCCTCATCGGGCGATGGCGCAGATCGAGCTCTCGAATCGGAGATAGTGGTCGGCGACGCGCGCGACGTCGTCGGGTTCCACCGCGGCGAGCGACGGCCGATCGGCGTCGAGGTCGCGCGGGTCCTCGCCGTGAAGCTCCGCCATCGCGAGCGCGTACGCCTGTCCGATTCGCGAAAGCCGGCGCATGCGCCTGCGTCCCTCGCCCCGGTTGCGCGCCCCCTCGACCTCGTCCGCCGAGGGCGGATCATCCACGAGGCTTCGCGCCACCTCGAGCATCCCCGTCTCCATGCGTTCCAGGTTCTCGGGCCGCGTGCCGGCGATCAACCGGACGTTCGGGCCCGGGGCGGTCAGCCGCACCGTCGCGCCGATCGAATACGCGAGTCCTTCCCGCTCGCGCAACCGTTCCGCGAGCCGCTCGGAGAGGATGGCGACCGCGACGCGAAGCGCCGCCTCGTCGTCGGCGGGAAGGTCGAGCGGCGTCCCGATCATGATGTAGGACTGCTCCGCTCCGGCCTCGACCTCCACCCGCGCCGTGCCCGTCACCGTTCGCGGTCGGAACGCGGGCCCCTCGGCGTCGAGCGGGGCGACCGCGGTTCCTTCCCCGCCGAAGGTCCGACGCACCGCCGCCTCCACTTCGTCGGGCGGAAGACTCCCGGAGACGGCGATGATCAGGTTGGGGGGCGCGACCATCACCGCGTGGTGCCGGCGAACGTCCTCGAGCGAGAGTTCGCGCAACTCGTCGGCTGGGCCGTGCACTCCTCCGGCGAGGGGGTGACCCTCGCCCAGGGCCGAGTAGAACGCGCGGTTGGCGCGGGTGCGAGGCTGCCCTTCGTCCTCTTCCGCGCGGGCCGCCGCGGCGGCGACGGCGGCCTCCAGCGTAGACGCCTCGAAGCGCGGCCGCTTCACGACCTCGCCGAGAAGCTCGATCGCCGCGATCCCGAACGAATCGATCGTTTCCAGCCGCACGTACGAGAACTCGGGCGTGTAGTAGTAGTCGTCGTAGGGGATCCAGTCGGAGTCCGTCACCTTGAGCTTCGCTCCGAGGCGCGTGATCCGCCCGCGGAGCGCGTCCTCCGTCATCGAGCTCGTGCCGCGCTCCATCATCCGATGCACGACGTCCGCGGTGCCGCGCGGAACGCCGCTCTCTTTCTCTCGAAGGGAGCGATCTCGGAACAGAACGTTGATGGCGAAGGTACGCGCTCCCGGATTGGCCTCGTTGATGAGCGTCACCCCGTTGTCGAGCACGGTGCGACGGGTCTCCGGGCGGGTCGTCGAGGACACCGTCGGCAGATGGATCGCCTCGACGCCGACCAACGTGTCGTTCTCTTTCGGGGGCCCCGCCGCCACGGGGGTCAGCTGTTCCACTCCGTCTCCCACGCCGGGGCCGACGACGGTCGCCACCATCCGGTCGCCGTGCACGGCATCGGACAGGATGTCCCACAAGCGGGCGACCGGCACGTCGCCGAGCTGCTTCAGGACGCGATCGGCGACGGCCGGATCACCGCCCCCGAGGAGGTCCGCCCGCATCAACCCGTAGTAGTGCATCTTCTCGCGGAGCGAGATCTCCTCGACGACTCGGCTGAATCGCGCCGTCTCGAGATCGGCCCGCACGTGCTCGCCGCCCGCGACATCCCGCAGGTGCTCGAGGATCGCTCCGATGGCCGGCGCGCCCGCGGCCCCCTCCGGCAGATCGAGTGCGATCGTCAGCAGCGACCACGGCTCGCCGAGATCCAGGCTGACCGAGGACCCCAGGACGGTGCCGTTCAATGCCTCGACGACCCTCGAGACGGCCGAGTACTCGCCCGCGTCGAGAACGTCGGCGAGGAGAATCATGGCGCCCAGGTCGGGAGAGGAGATCGCGGGAAGCGGGAACATGACGCGAACGTGGATCTTGCCGAGCTCCGGAATCTCCGCGTACCGAATCACCGTGTCCGTCGGAAACGGGGGACGGGGAGGAAGCGGCGGCGGATCGTCGTCGGCCGCCGATTCCTCGCCGTAGAGCCGCCCGACCTCCTTCCGCGCGGCCGCGGGATCGAAGTCCCCCATCACGATCATCGTGAGCCCGCTCGGCTGGTACCGTTCGCGGTAGAACGCGCGAAGAGCGGCGGGGTCCATGTTCGAGATGGACGTCTCGGAGCCGAGAACGGGCAGGGCGTGCGCCGCGTCACCGTAGACGGCCCGCATCTGGAACAGACTCTCCTCGTACGACGGGTCGGTGCGGTCCTTCGCGAGCTCCTCGAGGATGATGCCCTTCTCCTTGTCGAACTTGTCCGGAGGCAGCGTCGAGTGGAGGAGCATGTCGGCTTGAAGCTCGAGGCCATCACGCCAGTGCTCTGACGGGAGCAGCAGCTGGAAGACGGTGCGCTCGCGCTGAGTGGATGCGTTGTTGTATGCGCCGAGTCGATCGCCGAGCGCGTAGATCTCTTCGCGGGTGCGGGCCGTCGTGCCGTTGAACAGAAGGTGCTCGAGATAGTGCGCCGCGCCGTTCGTGGCCGGCGTTTCCAGGGCCGATCCGGCCGGCACGAGCACCGTGCACGAGAACATGGGGACGGAGCGCTGCGGTAGGAGCAGAAGCCGCGGCCCCCCGGGAACGCGGTCGACGAAGACACCGCCGCCAAGATCTCGGAGCTCCGCCCGAACCTCTCCCGCGTCGGTCGCAGCCGCGGCGAGCACCGCCGCGGTGAGTATCCTTCGCACGCCTCTTCCGGTTCCGCGTCTCAAGCCGGACCTCCGCCGCGAGGATAGCAGGACCCTCGGCCGCGGCCGACTTTCTTTCTTCTTGGCGATTACGAAGGGTAGACGGCTGCCGACGTCATCCGATCATGCCCTCGCGCCCGAGGACGCGGCAGGATCGACAGGATATGGGACGAGATCGGAGTCTCGATCGGTGGGCTCATGTTTCCTCCGTTCAAGGCTTGACCCGAACCTGGGTGACGTTGCCGATGGCGTCGAGAACCCGGCGAAATCCGTGCAGGTCCTCCTCGCGGATCTCGGCGCGGATGCGTTTCTCGAGATCTGCCACGGTCGCCTGAACTCGATCTCCGAGAGTACGCCCCCGCGCCGACAGCCGCACCATGACGGATCGGCGGTCGGTGGGGTGAGGCTCGCGCCGGATCAGGCGGCGATCCTCCAGACGGTCGAGCAGGCTGGTCAGAGTGGAGCGCTTCAGCCCGAACACGCGATGCAGCTCGGCGATGGGACAGGGCGCGTAGGAGCGAAGGTAAGACAGCAGATGACCTTCGGACCCTTGCAGGTGGAGGTCGTCCATTCTCTCGTTCAGGTGAATCCCGATCTGGCGGGTTGCCTTGTGGATCGGGGAGAGGAACTCGAACGGCACGGCACCTCCGGTAGATAGTCCGAAATCCGATAGTCCGATTTCGTAATATATTTGGACTGGGGGTGACTCGTCAACCCGGTTACCCTCGACGGCCTCTCTTCAGGGAGCAAGCCCGTGACGATGCCGCCCGGACAGGTCCCGCGCTCGGTTGACGCGATCGATTGGGAGACGTGGGCCCCGACGGATCGAGCGACGCTCCTCTTCGTGATCCGTGACGGAGAGATCCTCCTCATTCACAAGAAACGGGGGCTCGGGGCCGGCAAGATCAACGGCCCCGGGGGTCGCATCGATCCGGGCGAATCGCCGCCCGAGTGCGCGATCCGAGAAGTCCGTGAGGAGCTCGAGGTCACGCCGACCGGTCTTCGCGAGTGCGGGGAGCACCGCTTCCAGTTCGTGGACGGTTACTCGATCCACGTGCACGTCTTCACGGCCACCGGCTGCGACGGTGTTCCCCGCGAGACCGACGAAGCCGTTCCGCTCTGGGCACCGCTCGATCGAGTTCCCTACGACGAGATGTGGGAGGATGACCGCATCTGGCTCCCGGTCTTGCTCGGCGGCAAGTCCTTCACGGGGTGGTGGATCTTCGACGGCGAGACGATGGTGGATCACCATCTCGAAGTGACGACGGACGCCGGACTGCCTCAGGGGTAGAGGCGAACGACTTTCCAGTCGTCGCCGTCGCGTTCGTAACGCAGCCGATCGTGCAGCCGGTCGACGCGACCCTGCCAAAACTCGATGCACCAGGGCGTCAACCGGTAGCCGCCCCAGAAGTTCGGGGCGGGAACGTCCTCGCCCTTGAAGCGCTGCTGGAACTCACGTACTCGATCCTCGAGCTCGCGCCGATTGGGGATCTCGGCGCTCTGCCGCGACGCCCACGCCCCGACTCGCACTCCGCGCGGCCGCGTTCGAAAATAGTCCGCCGACTCTTCCGCCGTGGTTCTCTCCACGGTGCCCTCGATCCGGATCTGCCTCTGCAGGACGGCCCAGTGAAGAAGAAGGGCGGCATGCGGGTTCGCGTCGAGCTCGGCGCACTTGCGGCTCCCGTAGTTCGTGTAGAAGACGAATCCCCGGGGACCGTGCGCTTTGAGCAGCATCATCCGCGCGGAGGGGACCCCGTCCTTCGTCGCCGTGGAGACCGACATCGCCTCCGGCAGCGCGATTCCCGACTCGCGCGCTTCTCGCATCCACTCGTCGAACAGCTCGAAGGGATCTCGTTCGCGGCCGGGATCCGGCAATCCTCGCGTGACGCCGCGGCCGAGCGTGAGCACGGATCGGATTCTGGCTTTCAGAGACATCGGCCACCCCTCGAGGCGCAGGTCTCCGTGAGCCTAGCGCGGATCCTCGCGCCATTCCCGGACAAAAAAACCGAGCGCCCCGCGAGGCGACGCCCGGCCCCGTTGCGGGCGAAGAAGAGGACTCCGCCGCCGCAACCACCGTTACCGTAGCACGTTTCGCGAGCCCGTTTCGAGCGGTCAGGATCACCCGGCCGCGACGAATTCCACCCGGTGCAGAATCGGTGGCGCCGCTTCCCACGCGGTGCGGACCGCCGCGTCGTCCTCGTAGTCGGTCCTCGGAAGATCGCGGCACGGGATCGCGAGGGCGACCGCACGGCGAAACGGAAACGGTGCCACCATGATGGTCTCGTCGCCACTCCAGCGGAGTGCGAGCTGCGCGCCCTCCGGGGTCCGGCCGATCTCCTCCGCCGCGAGCCAGGACGGCGCGTTGAGAGACGCGGGACCGGTCAAGCACGCGAACAACGACAGGTCGTCGAAGAGACTCAAGTAGTCTCGATGACGTCGAAGCGTCTCCTCCTGGTCCGCTCCGATTCCGAGACGCCGTCTCAACCGCTCCTGCCGCGCCCGCTCCCCCTTCACGAACGCTTCGGACTCGTCCGATTCGAAGCCGGCGTAGTGGAGACTGCCCAGGAGCGCTGCGTAAGGGTTCATCCTCTCCACCTCGTCGAGGCCGGCGGCGTAGAAGCGCCGTCGCTCGTCGCGCGGATGCGAGAGGAAGCTCAGAATCCCGTTCGTCGCGGGATCGTGCCGGGGCCATGAGTCCGCGTCGGACCAGGCCCAGTCGTGCAAGGCCACGCCCAAGATCGCTTCCAGGGGAAGGGGGACCGGCCGATCGTCGCAGCCCACCCAGTCGTGAGCGAGCGTGCCGGATGCGACCGCGTGGTCGTGCTGGCGGATGACTCGGTACGTGTCCCGGCGGACCTGAATGACCACGGAGTCTGATCTCCACGAAGACGCGAGGAGGCGTCGAGAGACTAGCGGAGTCGTTCCGAGCTTTCGAGCCCTTCACCGCCGCCGCGGGAAGGCGTACTCTCGCTCGCTCACCCGGAGCCAACGATGGAACGATCCGAAGCACGAGGCCTCGTCACGCGGGGCGAGTCGTCGATCCCCGACGTGGTGTTCTGGCGACTCGACGGCTCGGACGACACCTCTGCCCCGCTCGTCCTTTGCCTGCACGGAATGTGGATGGACGAGGACTCCTTCGCAATCCTCCTCCAATCGCTCTTCGAGCTGCCCTACCGATTTCTGATCCCGCGCGGACCGCTGCGCGTCGCGAACCGCGGGGTCGGCGACAACGCGTCGAGCTGGTACCGCTACGACGGGGACCAGGATCGGTTTCGGCAGGAGCTCCTCCGGACGGAGTCTCTCTTGCTCGAGCTTCTGAGGCGGGTCGAAGCCGAGCGAGCGCTCGCGCCGCGGGCGCGCGTGATGCTCGGCTTCTCGCAGGGGGGCTACTGCGGCTCATTCGCGGCGGTGAGGAATCCGGACGTCTTCAAGGGCATGATCGTCTCCGGCGCCCGCGTGAAGACCGAGATCCTCGAGGCCGAGATGCGGGCGGCCGGCCCGACGGGATTCCGGGCCCTCCTCTGCCACGGAGAGCGCGACCCGTCGGTCCCCCCGGAGGCGGCGACCGGGAGCCGCGACGCCCTCGTCGCCGCGGGCGTCGACGTTGAGCTCCGGACGTTCGACTCGGGGCACGCCATCGGCAAGCGTCAGGTTGCCGTTATCGGCGAGTGGCTGCAGCATCGCCTCGACAGATCCGCCGAGCTCCCGCCCGCCCGCTGAGCCGCCCCGCCTCAAGGGTTTTGCCGTTTCCACCGATTCATGGTGAATTGACTCCCCCCCGAGGCGGAGCCCGATGACGCACCCCGGATTCTTGGTGATCGGCGCCCAGCGCGCGGGCACCACCTGGCTCGACCGGCATCTCCGCGCTCATCCCGCCGTGTACCTACCGGAGCGTCGGAAGGAGCTGCACTTCTTCGACCGCTACTACGAGCGCGGGCCGGAGTGGTACGGGTCCTTCTTTCCGTCGGTGACCGAATCGGCTCGCTATCGCGCGATTGGTGAGATCACCCCGATGTACCTGTTCGATCCGGCGACGCCGGAGCGGGTCCGGCGGGATCTCCCCGACTGCCGCTTGATCGCGATCCTGCGGAATCCGGTCGATCGTGCCTACTCGCAGTACGCGCTCGCGGTGCGCGACGTGGGGGAGACCGCTCCGTTCGAGGAGTTCCTCGAGGCGAATCCGGACGCGATCGAGCGAGGCTTTTACGCGCGCCAACTGGCTCGTTATTTCGAGCGATTCCCGCGCGACCGGCTTCTCGTACTCATGTTCGAGAGCGTGATGGGGGATCCGGTGCCCGCGTTGCGGCGCGTGGCCGACTTCCTCGACATCGACCCCGACGCGTTCCGGGACGTCTCGAGTGAAAAGGTCAACGCCTCCTATCAGCCTCGCCATCCGCGCCTGCGCGCCGCGGTTCGAAAGATGGGGGAGGCCCTTCGCGAACTCAATCTGGACTGGTGCGTCAACGCGGCGAAGGAGATCGGGGTCCCGCACATGTTCGGCAACGAAGGTCCGTTGCCGCCCCTTCCGGAGGAGACCCGCCGCCGCCTCACCCTTCGGTTCGAGGCCGACGTGGAGGAGCTCGAGCGCATGCTCGGAACCGACCTCTCCGGCTGGAGGGAGTCGCTCGGGGCCCAGACCTGAATTTGACGACAGCGATCCCGCGAGCCTAGTCTCCAGCAGGCATGATGGCGTCGCAGCCCCTGGATACAAACGCGCGAGAAGAAGGGAGAAGCAATTGAGAAGCATCACAGCTACCTGCCTCGCAGCACTGTTGGGGGCGTCGGTGGCGCTCGCGCAATCGTCGGTCGACTACGAGGTCGCCGCGGTCGACGACGGAGGTACCGTGGCCGGGCGCGTCGCGTTCGAAGGGACCGTACCGGCGCCGCGAGCGTTCACGATCACGAGGGATTCGAACGCCTGTGGCGAGGGCGAGCGCCTCGTCGATGTGGTCGAGGTATCCGCCGACGGCGGATTGATGGGCGTCGTCGTGGAGATCGAGGGAATCACATTCGGCAAGGAGTGGGACCCGGCGGCACTGGAAGCCGAGCTCGATCAGGAAGCCTGCGTCTTCACGGCTCCGAGCTGGGTCGTCGCGAAGGGGCGCGACCTCATGATCAAGAACAGCGATCCCGTTCTGCACAACGTTCACGCTTACGAGCTCGTCGGTGCGAGCGGTCGTCGCCCGGCTTTCAACATCGCGCAACCGAAGCAAGGACAGGTCACCAAGCAGAGGATCAAGCTTCGCCGGTCGAACATCGTGAAGCTGGAGTGCGACGCGCACACCTTCATGCACGCTCACCTGTACTTCGCGTCGAGCCCCTACTACGCGACGTCGGATGCGGACGGCAACTTCGAGATCGGCGACGTTCCGCCCGGGACATACGCAGTGACGGCCTGGCACCCCGTCCTCGGCCGGCAAGAGGCCGAGGTCACCGTCGCGTCCGCCGAGAGTGCATCGGTCGGTTTCACGTTCATCGACGAGAAGTAGGGGGTGAGGGGCTCGCCCCCAGAGGCGGTTCCAGCGTCCATCTGACGCATGCTTGGACGTCGGTCGGCGCGGCTGCTATCGTCTCAATGGGCGTCATCACGGACCGCCAACGAAAGCCGTCGTCCTTGCTCCGAGCCTTCTGCCACCGCGTCGCGCCGCTCACGATCATCGCCGCACTGCTCTCGCTTCCGGCGGAGGGTCAGTTCGTCGATAGCACGGTGTCGGTCGGGCTCTCGAGGTTCGATCCGAGTTGGGGGGCCGTGTTCGTCGACATCGACGGCGACGGGGATCTGGATCTCTACGCCGGGCATCACGCGACGACACCGACCATGTACGGGAACGACGGCACCGGTCACTTCAACACCTACTCGGTACCGCAACCCTGGCCTCCTGATCCTCTCGATCGTCACGGCACGATCATCGTGACGCTCGACGAGGACGAGGATCCGGACATCTTCATCACGCACGGCGGCGCGGGGGGAGCGGCATCCGAGGCGAACGAGCTCTTCCGTAACGACGGCGCGGGAGGCTTCGCGTCGGTCGCATCGAGTGCCGGCCTCGACGATCCGGACGGTCGGTCGCGCGCAGCGTCCGCCGCGGATTTCAACGGGGACCACCGTGTCGACCTCTGGGTGGGAAAGGCGCCGCGGGCCGGGAACCTGAATTCTCTCTTTCGCAACGACGGCACCCTCACGTTCACCGACGTGGCTGGCGCGTTCGGACTCGCGGAACCGCACGGGACGGTTGGCGGGCTCTGGGGGGACGTGGACGACGACGGCGATCCGGATCTGCTGACGGGAGGCGAGGAGTTCCCGCGTCCCACGATCCTGTACCGGAACGACGGCGGCTCCTTCACGAACATGTCGTCGCTGTTCGTGCCGTCCCTGCCCACGATTTCCGGGGCGGATTTCGGGGATATGGACAACGACGGCGACCTCGATCTCGCCGTGTGCGACGGGAATCTGGGTCTCTTCGACGTCTTCACGGAGGGCGACTCCGCTTCCTTCTACTTCAACACCCGGTACGCGGACAGCGGCCTGGACGGATTGACGATTCCTTCCACGGCCGACACGCTCCTGGCGCGGCTGCGCGTTCGCGCGTTCGACGACACGGCACTCGTCTTCCTGGGACCGAACGAGATCAATCCGTCGCCGTCGCTGCCGCTGGTCCTCACCGACGAATTCGTCGGCGCCCCGACGTTCGACCCGGGAGTCGATCGCGGCATCTGGGTGTGGCGGACCTCGCCCGGCGGTCCGTGGGAGCTCCGTTGTTCGACGCCGCTTCTCAATGCCGACGCCTTCGACGGCTGGTTCACGGACGGTTCCACGATCCAGGGTGTCATACCTCATGACCTGGAGGATCCGGAGTTCGTGCCCGGGGGCCCGCGGGTGTGGCGCAACGACGGCACGCAATTCTCGGAGATCACCAGCGAGCTCGGTCTGGCCCCCATGTTGAACCCGCGCGACATTTCGTGGGTCGACTAC
>JALGZO010000145.1 GCA_025774865.1 bacterium
CCTCGCGAATCCGGTCCAGATTCAGGAACTCGTTCTCAACGGTGACCCACCGGGATTGCGCGAAGACCTCGCGCAGTGCTTTCGCATCGTCGAGCGCGCCGTGGACGAGCTGGACGCCAGGTACACCCGCCGGGGGAGCCTCGGACTCCGCGAGGACGACGGGTTGAAGCCCTTGACGCAGAGCAGATTCGGCCAGCATCCGAGCGAGCTGGCCTCCTCCAAGAATCCCGATGCTAGACACGGGAACCGTCGCGGATTCGCTCGACCATCGCCGGGGAACGCGCCGACCTTCCTGAGAGGTATCGAAAACTCCGGCGACAGGACTCGAACCTGTGACCCGCTGGTTAACAGCCAGCTGCTCTACCAACTGAGCTACGCCGGATCGGCCGCCTCTTGTGCGGCGGGGAAGTAATTAAGTCGCTCGCGGGACGGAGTGTCAACCAGTCGCGACGTCGGCGAGCCGGGCAGCCCGTTCCGCCTTGGACAAGATGCTCCAGACCGCAGGCCCGACGTCGTGCGCCTGCTCCCACAGCTCCTGATGTCGCTCCGCGGCCAGTCTCGCGCCGCCGGAGTAGTGGATGGACGTGAGGGCCGGCCCCCGGTGTGGATAGGGCCGCTCGAACCAGTGAAAGCCCGAGAGGACCGCCGCGGGACCGTTGGTGTCGGAGAACACGGTGAAGTCGGGGGACCACCCGCCGAGAGGTGCCGAGCGTACTTCCAGGTGCCCTGTCTCGAGCAATCGCCGATACAGCTCGACTCGAGGCGCTCGGCGGGGGTCGGACCGAATCAGACGGGCCTCGGCGTCGAGCGTGAGGGCGTTGAGCTCCGTCACCAGCACTCGTAGCCCCTCCACGTGCTCCAACTCGGACGCCGTCAGGTCCAGCGTCGACAGGCGGACACGCGTGACCGCGACCGCGATGTCGGTGGAGCTGCGAGCGAGCCTGCCGAAGACCTCTCGGAAGTCGGGTCGGCACCGCTCGTCGATCAGGGAACCTGCGTCAGGCAAGCCGCCGGAGAGCTCGAATCGCATGCTTCCAGGATGATCCATCCCTCGGGGCGGTGACATGCCCCTCCGGGGCGCCCGCCGAGAGACTGATTTGGTCGCTCGTGAATCCCCGAAGCCCCACACGTGCACCGGGCAGGCCCCATGGAACACGGGAACACCCGTGGCCGGCGCCGTGTCACGTCTACAGGCGTGGCGCGTCTCGCCTCCGTCCCTACCTTAGGCGACCCGCGCTTCGACCCCCTGCGGCGAGGGACACGGGCGGTGTGGCGGTTCGGGCGTGCCAATCCTCAAGATCATGATGCATGGAGCCCATTTCGTTGTTACGGATTTCCGGACTCCGGGCCGTGGCCGTCGGCGTGGTCGGCCTCTTCGGGTTGGCCCCCACCTCGGCGAGAGCCCAAGCCGAGGGTCCGCCACGCTTGGTCGTCATGATCGTCATCGACCAGCTGCGTCAGGACGTCTTCGAGCAATACGAGCCCGCCTTCGAGCACGGTTTTCGCAGGATTCTCGATGAGGGCTATCGGTTCACCGAGGCGTCGCACGCGCACGCACGCACGAGTACCGCACCCGGGCATGCCACGTTGGCCACGGGAGTCTTCCCCTCGCGTCACGCCGTGGTGGCCAACGCTTGGCAGCAACGACGCGGCTTCCAGTGGGAGCAGATGTATGCTGTCGGAGACAGTGACAGCCCGCTCACCGGATTCGAAAACGAGCCCCTTCTCGAGGGACGCTCTCCCCGCAACATGCGGCGCGAGACGATCGCAGATTGGTTCGGTGCAGCGGACCGGGGCGCTCGCCGTGTTTCCATCTCCAAGAAGGATCGGGCCGCGATTCCGATGGGCGGCCAGAATACCGAGCACGTCTACTGGATCGTTCCGGAGCTGGCCCGGTTCGTAACCTCCACCTACTACACCGACGCCTACCCCCGTTGGGTTCACGCCTTCAATGAACGCGTGATGCCCGGAATCGTCGAACCCGAGGCCTGGGAGAGCGAGGTGCCGGCGGTGTATCGGAACCTGGCGCGGGGCGACACCGCGGTCTACGAGGGAGACGGAGTGCACACGTGGTTTCCGCACGTGAGCGCCGCCGAGAACGCCCCGGACACGACGCGCATGCAGCACAACGTGTGGGGTCTCGATCAGCCGCGAGCCGACGACGCGGTGATGCAGCTCGCGGCCGCGGCGATCGACCAGTTGGACCTCGGTCAGCGGGACGAGCAGGATTTTCTGGCCGTCTCGCTGTCCGCCGCGGACCGCGTAGGGCACGGATACGGCCCATTCAGTCAGGAGGTGCTGTCCACGCTGCTGCACGTCGATCGGCTCCTCGGCGACCTCTTCAGGCTCCTCGATGAAGAGATCGGAGAGGGTCGGTGGCTCGTCGGCCTGTCCGCCGACCACGGGGTAGCCACCATGCCGGAATACGCGCGGGAGAAGGGCAACGAGCACGCCGAGCGCATCCTCCTCGACGACATGCGGACGGAGTTGAGCCACGTGTTGAACGAGGCTGCGCGTGGGGGGGGTAGCCCAGACGAAATCGCAGAGCGCGTGGCGAGGTCCGCGGAGGAAAGGGGGCTCGTGTCTGCCGCCTACACGCACTATGAGCTCACGCGGGCCATGCCTGCCGACTCATTCGCGGTCTTGTTCCGGAACTCGTACTTCCCGGGTCGCGCTTGGAGCGATCTCTCGCGGTGGGGGGTGGATCTCCGCTTCGGCGAGGGCGATTACGTCGGTTTCGAGACCGGCACGAGCCACGAGTCCCCGTATTGGTATGACCGACACGTGCCGATCATGCTTCTGGGCGCGGGGGTGGCGGCGGGAGCGTCCGACGCCCCCGTGTTCACCATCGACTTCGCCCCCACGCTCGCCGCGTTGGCCGGCGTCCCGATACCCGATGATCTGGATGGTCGCCGGATCTATTGAACTAGCGGCTTTTTTCCGAACCTTCTATCATTGGAATACGCCCCCCCGACGTGAGTCGGGGGGGCATTTTTTCTTGTAGATGCTTGAATCTTGACATGCCGAGCCGCCGGGTGC
>JALGZO010000146.1 GCA_025774865.1 bacterium
AACATCGGGATCCTCCCGCGTGGGGCGCGGCGAGCGCGGGGGCGGGACGGACTGGAGCTCACTACTTTAGGAAGGACGGTGCCGATCGTCGAGCTGTCCACCAGCCGCTCCGGATGCCGTCCGGGGGGGCGGAGACATCTCACGGTCGCAGGAAAGTGGCCTTCCTCGTCGCGCTGCCCTCGGCGGTCTCGAAGCGGTAGAAGTAGATCCCGGCGCCCACGAGCTGGCCGCGATCATCACGTCCGTCCCAGGTCGCGGTCCCGGTGCCGCTGCCGACGAACCCGTCGATCAACGTCCGGACCAGCCGCCCTTGCACGTCGTAAACCTCGAGCGAGGCGATGCCGCCGCCCCGGGGTGCCTGGAACGTCAATGTGGTGGACGCGGTGAAGGGGTTCGGCCGGCCGTCGAGCCGAAGGGAAGGTGCGGTGGCCGCCAGCGAGGGCGGGGCGTCGGTGACCATCGTGGGAAAACCGACGTAGAACACGTCGCATCGCGTCGTCGTTCCGCTCATCCCTTCGATGGCGCTGCCCGGAGCTCCGGCGAACGTGATCTGGTAGCAGATGTCGAAGAAGCTGTCGACTTCCCAGCCACCGGTCGGGGATTGGGTGAGTGTCGTATGGCCGGGGCTCGGAAACCCGGCATTCGTTCCGCCCCGCACGACCAGCTGGTCGAAGTCCGGATCCCCGATGATCGGCGTCGACTGGAAGAAGAAGAAGTCCTCGTCGAAGGATTGAACCGGATCGCCGGGCGTGCGCGGGGCGGTGTGGGTCTCGACGAATGCGGACAACGAAATGGTCCGGTGGAACCCGGAGAGGGGTCCGGTTCCACTCATCGGCAGGAGCAGCGTCGCGTCGAACTCCTGGGTCCCGCCCCCCAGCGTTCCGCCGGGGAACCGGAAGATGTTCACGAACGAGTGGAAGAGCGCATCCATCTCGATGGTCGTGGCCGGTGGAAGCCCGGTGCTGATCGTCATGTGGCCGTCGTACCCGGGGGGGCATAGCGGCGGGAGATCGACGGTTCCCAAGCCGTTGTCCGGTTGGGCGCACAACTGCCCCGGTCCCCGCGGCTCGCCCGCCACGAACGGCTCGGTCCCGGGCGTGGTTCCCGCGAAGCCTTCGAGAATGCTGCCCGGAGCTCCGGTAAACGAGATCCGGTAGCTGACGTCGAAGAAGCTGTCCACGTTGAAGGTCGTGCCGCCGATCTCGGTCAGCGTGGTGTGCCCCGGACTCGGGAGGCCCACGGACGTCCCGGCGACGATCGAGAGATCGTCGAAGTCCGGATCGCCGAAGATCGATCCGGTGAGGGTGAAGAAATCGGACGGGAAGCTCTGGACGGCCATCCCCGGAGTGCGCGGCCCGGTGTGCGTTTCGCATGCGACCTGCATCGTGATGAAGCGGTTGAAGCCGCCGAGGGCGCCGGTTCCGGTCATCGTCATCTGAAGCTCGGCCTGAAAGCTCTGCAGATCGCCGCCGAGGGCGCCGCCAGGCGTCTCGATGACGAGGAAATAGTTCGTCAGCTCGGCGTCGATGTCGATCGTCGTGCCGGCGGGCAGGCCGACGGAGATACTGAGGGGTCCCTCGTACCCGGTGGGGCAGGCAGGGGGGAGAGCGACCGTGCCGAAGCCGTTGTCCGGGATCACGCACGGCGTGGCGAGGGCAGCGGCGGGTCCAAGGAGCGCAAGAAAAGACGAGGCGACGACAGAACGCAAGGGACACCCCCGGATGGGCGCCGGCGGCGCCGGCGGCGGAAGGTGGGGCGGGCGACGAGAAGCGATGATAGCACGAGGCCTTGCCCCGCCGTGCTGGAGGAACGGATGCCGTGACCGCTAGCGCGTCGTGGCGGCCGCCCGGTCGAGGACGACGGCGGAACCGGCGGCCATGGACTCGTAGTACGCCGTGAAGCGGTTCGTCTCGAAGGAATCGTACTCGCGCAGGTTCTCCGCCCAGCGGTAGCCGATCGGCTGGTACCAGAGGGCCGCTTCCAGGGTGAACGGCCCTTCGGCCTCCGAGACGTTCACGACGTAGCGCGTACGGTCCTGGCCACCGCGGAAATCGTCGTCCGCGGCCGCGCCGCCTCGGACCGCGATGTCCTCCGGCGCCACCGCCTTGTCGAACCCGCGCGGGAGGATCCGGTTGTCCTTCGCGTACCGCAGGCCGGAGAGGAGCCCCGTCGTGACGTGCCCCGCTTGGTCCGCCAGGATCGACTCGTAAATCTGCACGTCGTTCGGGTTTTCGATCTCGGTGTGGTGGGGCTCGTACTGCGACGGATCCGTGTCGTTGTCGTTGTCTTCGATCGATCCATCCGGACGGAAGGCACCGGACTCGAAGATCGTCTGGCCCTTTCCGTTCCGCACCGTGACGTGAAGCCACGCCCGCCTCGACGGATAGGCCGTTGGCAGCTTGTGACCCGCGAGGTTCTTCACGACGACGTCGGCTTGGAGCCGCCCACCGGCGACCTCGACGCCTTCGATCGTCACCGTGGCCGCAGCCGACTGGAGGTGCTCGACCGTCCTGAGCGCCGCCAGTTCCAGTTCTTGCGGGAGCGCCTGGACCCCGAGCGCGGCGCGGTAGCGGTTGAGCATCCGCATCATGAAGAAGTTGCCGCCGCGGAACTCGTGACGGGACATTTCATCTCGGGGCTGGCCCCACACGCTCGCGATCGGAGTATCGTCCTCGGCGACCGGCATGTGGCAATCCTGACAGTAAGTCGTCTCCCGGAAGTCGCTGGCCAGCCACTCCAGGTAGGGCGTCTGCTCCGGCAGCCGGCCGATCACTTGACCTTCCGGATCGAGTGCGTGCGTGAAGAGCGTGTGGCAGCTCGCGCAGAGCTCGGATTCCTTGATGTGGCTCGCCTCGGTCGGTCGGAACGTGGACGCCGACTGCATGATGGTCGCCCGCCCGTCGTCGACGCCGTTCGGCCCGAAGATCTCTCGGACGTCGCGGTCAGGTTTCGTATCGACGACGAAGTGGCCGGTGAAGCTCTCCTCCGAGCCGAGGTTGTCGTCCTGAATCTGGTGGCACACGGTACAGGAGACCCCGT
>JALGZO010000147.1 GCA_025774865.1 bacterium
GGCGGCTCGCCCGGAGAGGGGTTCGCGTGCTGGCCGCGACATCCGTCGGCACGCCGCCCCGCCGAGAGGATCCTCCCTGGGCCGATCTGCCGCTCTTCGCCCCGGGCCCGGGCGGCCGGGAGTTCGGAAGCCTCATCCACCGTGCCCTGGAGATCTGGGACGCCGGCGCGTCCGACGCCCGAGGGGTCATCGCCGACGCGGCTCGGATCGTTGCGCCCCGGCTCGCCCGGGAGAGTGGGCAGGCGTTCCGCTTCGGGGAGGAGGATCTCGATGAGGCGGTTCGCTACCTGGAACGGATCACGGCGGACCCCGCGGTGACCGCCGTCTGGTCCGCACCCCGCATCTTCCGCGAGGTCCCGTTCGTGCTTCCCCTCGGCGAGGACCTCGTCGCCGGCACGATTGACGTGCTCGTCGAGAGCCGCGACGGAACCCTCTCGATCGTCGACTGGAAGACCGATCGGATCGGGCGGCGATCCGGAGACGTCGCCAAGGAACGCTACCGGGGGCAAGCCCTGACGTACGCGCACGCGGCCGCCCAGATCACCGGCCGGAGGGTCCGGGAAGTCCGCTTCCTCTTCCTGTCCAGTCAGCCCGTCGAGACGGGATCCTTCCGGCCAGGGCCAGATTTCGGCGGTCGCGCGAGGGCGGCCCTCGGGGCCGCACGAATGGTCTGAGAGCCTGTTATACTCCCCGGCCCGATTCCGTACTCATTCCCGGGAGCACGCATGACGTCGGACTCGACCGGCCGCGGGCAGCGGGGTTCTTTCGACGAAGAGACCCTGCAGCGAGTTTGCCGCCGCGAGCCGGCCGCGATGAACCGGTTCTTCGACGAGTTCTTCGGCCGCGTTCATTCCTACGTCTCGCGGCTCCTGCGCGACGAGACACTCGCGGACGACCTGACCCAGGAGTCGTTCCTCCGCATGCACGCCGCCCTCGATCGATTGGACCCGGCTCGCGATCCCACACCGTGGGTGTTCACGGTGGTGACGAACACGGTCCGGGACTACTGGCGATCGAAGGCGCACAAAGCGGCGGGCCGGCAGGTCTCCTTGGACGAAGCGTGGGAGCTTCCGTCCGAGAACCCGCACGACCGCGCGGACGAGAACCTGGAGAGGAAGGAGACGATCGCCGCCGTGCACGAGGCCATGAAGCTGCTCGCGCCGGCGGACCGGGAGATTCTCCTGATGAAGAGCTTTCAAACCCTGACGACGGCAGAGATCGTGGACGTGCTGGGGATCAGCGCCGACGCAGTGCGCCAGCGGCACTCGCGAGCGGTGCGTCGGCTGGGCCGCATCCTCCACGATCACATGGGACCGGATCGGGTATCGACATGACCGAACGAGACGATCGCAGACAACTCCCCGACGAGAGCGAGCTCCTGCGCCTGGTGGGCTCTACTCCGGTGGCCGCCCCATCCGCGGAGGCACGCGAGCGCGCGCGCGCCGCCTTCGTGTCCGGAGCCGCTCCCGTCGCGGCCACGCCGATCACTTCGGCCCCACGCCGGGCGGGCTGGGGCGCGTATGTCCCGCTGGCGCTCGCGGCGAGCCTCCTCGCGCTCGTGATCTGGGGACTGCAGCCGACCGACGACTGGACCGTCCTCGACGTGGTCGCGGCCGACGGAGCATCGGTGCCCGGAGGCCCCTCCGCCGGCACTCGATTCGGCTCCGGTCTCGCGACCACGGACGTCGAGGCTGAGCTCGATCTCCAGCTCGGCGACCGGCTCCGCATCCGGGTAGCCCCCGACAGCCGAACGATTCTGCCGCGGGGGCCGGGCCGGTGGATCGGAAAGTCACGCCGGCTCATCGTCGAGAGTGGCGAGATCTTCGGAACGACCGAGGGTCGCCCGCTCGGTTTCGAGCTCGTCCTCGTGACCTCGGACGCCGAGGCCCGCATCCTCGGAACGACCTTCGCAGTCACCTGGAACGAGCTCGGGCCCTGCTTCTGCCTCTACGACGGGGAGATCGAGGTCACCACCGGGGATCGCGCTCCGGTCCGCGTGCCGAAGCGCATGCGCATCCAGTGCTATGAGGACGGGCGCCCTCCGCACATCGACGATTTGACGGATCAGGAGCGGACGAAGCTCCGGATGATCCAGGAAGCGGGAATCGGCGACCGGCCCTCGGAGTGAGAGGCCCTCGCCCACTCTCCCCTTTTTACAGATTCCGGGAAACAGTTCCGGTCTTTCATCCGTCCTACGAACGAGACGCGGCCCACCACCCCGCAGGTTGCCGCCGGTGAGGCGGGCCCCTCCTTCCGTTCGCGGCGCCGGTCAACGAGGCTGTGACGTGAGAAGCCCTTCGTTCGCTCTCCTGATGAGTTCCGTTCTCTTGCTCGCTCCGGCCGCGTCGGCCGAGGAATGGGGCGAGTTCACACGCGAGGAGCTGTTCGCCACCCACTTCGAGGAAGCGCCCGAGGCTTCCGCCGTCGTGCTCCTCGATCATCGCACCGTGCGGATCGACGAGAAATTCCGACTGAAGCTCAGTCATCATCGTCGCACCAAGATCTTCGGAGAAGCCGGTACCGCGCGCGCCGAAGTGCGGATCCCCTACGGCGACGGAGAGGAGATCAAGGACTTCCGCGCTCACACCGTGGTCCCTCCCGACCGGCAGGTCAAAGTGGAAGGCAAGCACGTCCGTGACGAGAAGTCGGGCGAAGGGATGGTCCGGATCTTCACGTTCCCCGACGTGCGTCCGGGGGTGATTCTCGAGTACTCGTACGAGCTTCGGAGCAAACGCATCGATGTGCTCGATCCCTGGTTTTTCGAGAATGAAGACTTCACGCGCCAGAGCCGGCTGGACTTGCAGTTGCCCCCCGGTCTTTCGCATCGCGCGTTCTTCGGGTGGAGCGCAGAGGCTCCGCCGAAGCCGATCACAAGAGGAATCAACGACCCGAAAAAGCCCGAGCGGAAGCTCATCCAGACCACATGGTCGATGGAGGACCTTCCGGCGTACCGGGCGGAGCCGCTGACTCCGAACGCAGCCGACCATCGTCTGACGCTGTACGTGCAGCTGCAACGATACGAGTCGACTTACGAGGATTTCGAGATCGAACGCTCGTGGGCGGAGCTCGGGAGACTCGTCGCCGCGAACTGGGAGTCGGCCGGGAACAAGACCGAAGAGGCCAAGGCATGGGCGGGCGCTTCCGTGGACGGTGTTCGGGATCCCGAGGGGAAGGCGCGGGCGCTCTACCAGCGCGTCCGTGACGGGATACGGACCGAGGCGCCCGCCAACGTCTCGGTCGAATCGGTCCTGCCGCTCGGCGAGGTGATCAGGGCCGAAGCAGGCACGCCGCTCGCGAAGAACCTGATCCTCGCGCAGCTCCTGGGCGCCTATGGGATCGAAGCATCGGTCGTGCTCGTCGCGACGCGGGATCACGGCACCTTTCAGCCGAACTGGCGGACCGCTTCGCAGCTCAACCACGCGATCGTCAGGGTCCAGCTGGGAACCGAGAGCGTGTTCCTCGACGCGAGCGTTTCCAGTTGCCCGTTCGGCGTGCTGCCACCGAACTCGATGGTCGCCAAGGGTGTCGCCCTGGGGCAGGCCGGCGGAGAGATCGTGGCGGTCGAGTCACGTCCGGTGGAGTCTGCCCGCGGCGTGATCACGAGCGCCGAGCTCGACGGGAGCGGTGACCTCGTCGTCCAGTCGACCTGGACGGTGTCCGGTTACCCGGCGTTCCAGGCGCGGGCCGAGATCGTCCGCGATGGTGCGCTCGCTCACGCCGAGCGCCTCATCCGCGCGCGTTTCCCCGATGCGACCGTCGAGTCGGTGGGACTCTCCGGCGAGAGCGACGAAGAAGGCCCGCTCGAGGTTGAGACGACGTTCCGCGTCGCCGGGTACGCGACGAAGAAGGGATTCGATCTCGCCTGTGGCGCGCCTTTCGTCTTCGCGGGCGCCGACAATCCGCTCGGAACGGAGGAGAGGGTCGTGCCGGTCACCTTCGACTACCCGTGGCGGTCCGAGGAAACCCTGACTCTGCGGTTGCCGAAGGGGCTCTACGTTCCGAAGCCGCCGGCCGAATCGGGTACCCGGACCCGCGAAGTGTCCTTCTCCGTCAGGTATGACGCGAAGGGATCGACACTGGAGGGCAAGCGCCGCTTCCGAATCAAGGAGCAGGTCGTCGAAGATTCGAGCGTGGGGCAGTTGCAGGATCTCTACGGACAGCTCGCGCTCGCCGACCGGGCGCAGTTCACCGTGAAGCGTCAGCCGATGCGGAGTTCGTCCCCTTCGTCGACGCACTAGCTTCGCTCGACGACCAGCCCAGAGAAATGAGCTCGCGGGCCAGGCACTCCGCCGCGAGCTCGTGCCCCTCGGGCGTCCAGTGCCGGTCGACCTGATAGTAGAGTCGTGCCCCGCCGGCCGCCGCCGATCGGAACGGGCCGGTTAGATCGAGCACCGGCACCCCGATTCGCCCGAGGAAATCCCCGACGACCCTTCGACCATGGTCGCGATCGAAAGCCGACTGCGGCAGCCTCCAGTCGGCTCGGTAAAGCTCCCACGACTGATCTTCGACGTGGTACTTCGCCGGCACGAGAACGACGAGATAGTGCGCGCCATGCTCCCGCGCCCAATCCCGCATCGCGATCATGGCTTCCTGGCCCGCCGGCCAACCGACGTTGCGAATCCTCGGTGGCCACTCGGCGAGTCCCACTCGCTCGAGGTACTGGCCCCGCCGGGAGAGTCCGCTTCGTCGGTAGAAACCGTAGAGACGCTCCCGCAGAAAGGCGTACAGGTGGGAACGCGTCCGCAGGAACAGCCGGAGCTTCGTGAGCCGGGGGCGCCCGGGAGAGAACATTCGCCCGTGCCGGATCTCCGGAATCCGGAGGAACGAGTCCGGTTGCGGGTCCTCGAGGTCGTTCCCCAGGTAGAACGCGTGGATCAGGATGTGAGGCATCCACGACGCCTGTCGGTGAAGCAGGAGTCGTGAGGACCGCAGCGGGCCGTAGCCCCCGACGCCGCCGTTCCGGACGGCCCACGGGCCCGCGCCCGCGGCGGCGAGCCCTTTCTCGCAGAGCTCGGGAAATGCGTCCTCCGCGTCGACGCCGACCCTGAACGTGAACGAGTCCCCGACGACGAGGATCCGGCCCGCCACGGCGGGCGGCGGCTCCTTTCCCTCGGGCACGCGGTAGCCCTCGGCGTCGGTGCGAATCGCGGCGCGGAACTCTGGAGTGCGGACCTCGTTCCGGTAATTCCCCTGCAACCGAAACCCCGCGTCCGGGTCCGGGCGGAACATTCCGATCGTCACCGGGGATCGCTGCGGCCAGAACACGCGGAGCACGATCTCGCCCATGGCGAGCGCCACCGTCGTTCCGAAGAGGACGACGAGAACGTTCGCGATCATTCGTCGTCGGCGACTCCTCATCGGTCCGTCCTCCTCCCGTCCCCGGACTTGCCCGCGGCCAGGCTAGCCGCAGGAGGGCCGGAAGGCCACATCGTGTGGGCGGCCCGGAAGGAGCGCGCCCCCCTTGACGGATCTCCCGGACGAGCTATAATTAGAATTATGTCGAACTCTCTAACTCTAGATCCTGAGCGGTTCGCGGCGTACTTCCGTGCCCTTTCGAACCCCCACCGGCTTCGCCTCTTCCTCCGGCTCGCGGCGTGCCTGCCCGAGGAGGCGACCTGCGCCGAGCGGGACATGCGGCGGTGCGTCGGGGTCATCGGCCGAGACCTCGGCGTGACCCCTCCGACCGTCTCCCACCACCTCAAGGAGCTTCGCCAGGCGGGGCTCGTGCACATGGAACGGCGAGGACAGAACATCGAGTGCTGGGTGGAGCCGATCACGTTACGCGAGCTTGCCGAATTCTTCGAAGTTCCCAAGTGCTGCTGAAAGGAGATTCCAGTGAACACGCAAGATCCGTCGAACATCCGGAAGGCGGTCCGAGACCGATACGGTGCCATCGCCCGCGGCTCTGCGGTCGGCTGCGCCCCGAGTGCCGAAGGCCCTTGCTGCAGTCCGGACGCCACCGAGGCCGACTCCCCGAGTCTCGCCCTCGGCTACGAGGGCGACGAGCTCTCGGCCCTGCCCCCGGGAGCCGACCTCGGGCTCGGCTGCGGGAACCCCGGCGCGATCGCCTCGCTCGAGGAGGGCGCCACGGTCGTGGACCTCGGGAGCGGCGGCGGCATCGACTGCTTCCTCGCCGGCCGGCAAGTGGGCCCCCACGGAAGGATCATCGGCGTCGACATGACGCCCGACATGATCGAGCGGGCGCGATCCAACGCCGCCGCGGTACACGCGGCGAACGTCGAGTTCCGCCTCGGGGAAATCGAAAACCTGCCCGTCGCCGACGCTTCCGCCGACGTCGTTCTCTCGAATTGCGTGATCAACCTCTCCCCCGACCAGGGGCGGGTCTACCTCGAGGCGTTTCGCGTGCTGAAGCCGGGCGGACGCCTGGCGATCTCCGACATGGTCGCGAAGACGGACTTGCCAGCCGCGATCCGCGAGGACGTCGCCCTGCACACCGGTTGCATCGCGGGCGCCGCGACGAGAGAGGAGATCGAGCGTCACCTCACGAAGGCCGGCTTCGAAGACGTTCGCGTCCGACCCCGCGACGGCATCGTCCTCGACGAGTCGACCCCGACCCGACCAGAAGACGCCGTCTACTCGGCCATGATCGAGGGGAGAAAGCCCGTGACGAGCTGACGCGGACTCCTCACGGAAGACGGAGCTCGATCGAGCGCGACACATCTCCGGCGACGAGCGTCGCCGCGTAGAGACCGGCGGGGAGCCGCGCCCCGGTTCGGTCGGTTCCATCCCACACGATCATCGCGGAACCGCCGAGAATCGTTCCCGTCAGCTCCACCCGCTCGACCCCGCGCCCGTCGTGGATCGTCACGGCGGCGCGCCCGGCGCGGTCGTCCGGAAAGCGCGCGAACAGAATCGTCTGGCGAAGCGCCGGATTCGAGTGGGCTTCGAAGACGGCGCCGCGGGGCAGTCCCCGGATGTCGTCGTCCGCGCCGGCCGGCTCCGAGGTGAGTAGTCCTTTCCAAAACCGTACGCCGTCGATGGAACCGTCGAACGATGGGAATTCGGATCCCCGGCCGGGCGGCGTCGGTCCGAGGTCGCCGTCCGGCCCATCCTCCGAGGCTTCGAGCCGACCATCCACCCAGAGCCAGAGAAAGCCGTCGGAACGTCGTCGGGCGACGGCGACCTGGTGCCACTCCCCGTCGAGCACCATCGTCTTCCCGCACAACGTGACGGAGTCCAAGGCGTCGACCGTGACGCCGAAGGCGCAGCGACCGGCCCCGAGCGAAAGGCCCCAGCGTCGCGCATCCTGCTCGCGTCGATCGGCGTCGAGCAGGACATTCCCGTGGATCCAGTTCTCGCCCGGTCCGCACGACACGGCCGGAGCGTCGTTCGCGGCGAGTGATCCCCTCAACCGGAGCTCGAACGTGAAGTCCCCACCACCGTCGACGGCACGGTCCGAAGCGCCCGCAAACGAGCTCGAGAACAGGGTGGCGACGATGACGACTTGCGAGCGAAACCGAACGATCGGGGGCACGGTGCACTCCGGGGAGGGTCTCTCCAGGATAGCCGATCACCGTGTGCCACCGAAACCGGCGCGGCTCAGGGATTGCGCCGAGCCGACTCGAGCTCTCTTTGCACTCGTTGCAGATTCTCGCGAGCCTTGACGTTTCCGGGATCGAGCCGAAGCGCCGTCTCGAACGCCGCCACCGCCTCTTCGACCCGCCCCATTCCCGTCCACACCACGCCGAGGTTTTGGTGCGCGAGCGCGTGCCCCGGATCGCGCCGCACGGCCTCGACGAGATGCCGTTCAGCGTCTTCCGCTCGACCTTTCCCGAGCAATGCTGCCGCGAGGTTCACGCGCGCCCCCACGTGCGAAGGGCGGCTCCGCAGGAAGATCTCGTAGTGTTCGATCGCGCCGTCGAGGTCCCCGGCCGCCTGGCACGCGTTGCCGAGCACCGCGTGCGCGTCCGGCGATTCGGGCGAGAGCGAGAGCGCGCGTCGCGCGGTCCGTTCGGCCTCGATGACGTCTCCCTGCCTCAGCGCCGTCTCCGCGCGGTCCACGAGGGTTCGCGCGGCAATCTCGCGGGACGCGCGCTTCACCACGGGCGCCAGGAGATTCTCGATCGGCGACCAGTCGTCGGTGAGCGGGCGGCCGCCGGCGCGCCGACGCGCTTCCTCGAGATCGGAGTCCGTGAGGGCGTACAGGCCGATGCGTGAATCGTAGCCGGCGACGACTTCGCGAAAGTCTGCCGGCTGCTTCGTCCCGACGAGGATGTACGTGTTGCGCACGTCCGGCTGCGCCCGCACGCCCACCCCTTCAGCGAATACCGCGACGTGCGGGAACACGCGTTTCATCGTCTCGATCATCGACCCGAGGAAACGGCTCTCCGCGAAGATGTCGATGAGGTTCATGAGAAACGCACCGTCTTCTGCGAGCAGTTTGTCGACGGCGGCCAGGCACTCGAGTGTCGTGAGCTGGTACGGCACCGAGTAGTGATCGAATACGTCGAGATAAATGAAATCGTACGGGGAAGCGGGGTCGCCCCGGCGCCGACGCTCGATCAGACCGCCCAGATGGGCCCGCCCGTCCGCGTGCACGACGACGAATTCGTGCTCGGCCCGGAGTCCGAACGCCGCGACCGCCGCCTGCGTCACCGCCGGATCGATCTCCACCACTTCGGTGCGGCTCCGAGGCCACGTGGCTTGGAGGTAACGCGGAAACACGTAGCCACCACCGCCGATCGTCAGCGTGTTCACCGAGTCACGCCCCGCAGCCATCGCGCCGGTGACCGCGCCATAGATGCGCTCGTACCCGTATTGAAGTTCGTCCGGTCGGTCCATGACGATCGAGCTGTGCAGGAGCTGGTCGAGATGCAGATCGCGGCGATCCGGCGATCGGGACGACCGAACGACTCGAATGTGGGAGTATTGGCTCTCGTTCAAGTAGATCACGTCCGACCCGAACGACTCCCGAAGCGACAGCGTCTCCCCGAGGCTCTTCGCCCAAGCCCACGGCCCGGCACCGAGAATGACGAGCACCCCGAGCGCTCCGACCCATCCCCACGTCTTCCACGACGTTCGGCGAAAGAAGATCGAAAGCGCGGCGAGCAACACGGAGACCGTCCATACGACTTCGGCCGTCCCGAAGGCGGCGACGAGCCAGTAACCGGTGGCGAAGGTGCCGACGATGCTGCCGAGCATCCCCCACGCGTAAACGGAACCGATCGTCCTCCCCGTCTTGGCGCCGCGATCGAGGGCCATCTTCGCGGCCACCGGGCTGACCATCCCGAGCGCGAACGAGGGCACGAGGAAGACCACCGCGACGTGCACGAACACGCGAAGAGGCCAGGACCAGCCCCAGAGCACCGACCAGTCATCCACGCGATGGTGAAGCACCGTGATCGCGGCGCACGCGATCGAAGCCATCGCGAAGAGTGCCGCGAGCGCGTCGGCGGGGGCGCGCCGATCCGCGAGCCGTCCCCCGAGATAGTTGCCGGCCGAGAGCCCGGCCAGAACGACCCCGATCACGGATGTCCACGTGTACAGGGAGGTCCCGAGCTGTCGAGAGGTCAGCCGCCCGGCCACGAGCTCCACCGCCATGACGCAGAAGCTCGCCACGAAGACCGTGGCGGGAGGGATCCAGCTGGCTACGGTCCCGGGCTCGTCCGACTGTCGGCGGTTCACGGAGGTCCTCCCTTTCCCTTCCAGGAAGCCATCTTAGCGAAGGCCAGCGCGATGAGCCACGGACGACGGCGGTGGAGACGTCGGCCCGTGTGCACATTGACACTTCGGCCCCCCCCTCCCTACGATGACACGCCCTTTCGCCGCGCCCCTAGGAGAGTCCGTGAAAGATCGTCATGTCCTGGTCACCGGGGGTGCCGGCTTCATCGGCAGCCATCTCGTGGACCGCTTGCTCGCTCGTGGCGCCCGGGTCGTCGTGGTCGACAACTTCTTCCTCGGCAAGCGCGAGAACCTCGCGGACGCCGTGGCCACCGGCCGTCCGCTCGAGATCATTTACGAGGACGCCTGCGATCTGGGCGCGATGCGGGAGATCATCGAGCGTCACGAGATCCAGGACGTCTTCAATCTGGCGACGAAGGCGCTCGAGTACTCGTTCCACAACCCCGCCGGGGCGTTCGCGGTCAACACCGAGAGCACGCTGGCCCTGGCCGAGTTGCTCCGCAAGGGGCACTACGAGCGCCTCGTCCACACGAGCTCGTCGGAAGCGTTCGGCACCGCGTTGGAGCGCCCGATGACCGAGGACCATCCGCGCAACCCCACGACTCCTTACGCCGCCGGCAAGGCCGCCGCAGACCTCCTGCTCGCCTCGTGGGTGCGCACCTTCGATCTCGACATCCGGATCGTGCGACCGTTCAACAACTTCGGTCCGCGGCAGAACTGGGGCGCCTACGCGGGCGTGGTGCCGATCACGATCGACCGGCTGCGTCAGGGCCTCCCACCGATATTGCACGGGGACGGATCCCAGGGCCGCGACTTCGTCTACGTGGAGGACGTGGCCGAGGGCTTGCTCACGGTCGCAGAGACTCCGGGCGCCCGCGGCCGCGATCTCAATATCGCGTCGGGCGTCGAGACCCCGATCAGGGAACTGTTGAGCACACTCTGCGAGATCGCGGGGTTCGACGGCGACTGGATCCGAGAGGAGCGTCGCACGGCGGACGTGGACCACCACGTCGGGGACGCGTCCCGGCTCGCCGAGGTCACGGGCTTCCGGCCTCCGACGTCCCTCCCGATCGCGCTCGAGAGAACGTATGAGTGGTACCGCGACCGCCTGCCCCGGGTGAGCCGGTGATCCCGGTCGCGCGGCCGTGCTTCGGCCTGGAAGAGGAAGCCGCCGTCCTCGACGTGCTTCGATCCGGGTGGGTGGCGCAGGGTCCCACGACCGAGGTGTTCGAGAGAGAGTTCTCGGCGGCGATCGGAGTGCCGCACGCGGTCGCGGTGTCGTCTTGCACGACGGCCCTCCACCTCGCCATGGTCGCGGCCGGCGTGGGGTCGAAAGACGAGGTGATCCTCCCGTCCTTCACGTTTCCGGCCACCGCGAACGCCGTGCTCTACCAAGGGGCCACGCCCGTTCTCGTCGACATCGATCCGGCCACCCTCAACCTCAGCGTCGATCGGGTGGCCGCAGCGATCAGTCGGCAAACGAAGGCGATCATCGCGGTCCATCTGTTCGGTTTCCCCTGCGAGATCGCGAAGCTTCGCGAGTTGTGCGACGCCCACGGACTCTATCTGATCGAGGACGCCGCCTGCGCCGTCGGGACAGTGATCGAAGGGCGTCCGGCCGGCAGCTTCGGTGATCTCGCGTGCTTTTCCCTCCACGCGCGGAAGATCGTGACGTGCGGGGAAGGCGGCCTGCTCACGACTCCGCGCGACAACTTCGCCGAGCTCCTTCGGAGCTTGCGGAGCCACGGGACCGACCGCGCCGCCGACACTCGCCACGCCGAGGGCCTCGCGCCGGCACCCGCCCATCACGTTCGCGTCGGCTACAACTACCGCCTCTCGGACGTCCATTCCGCCATCGCGCGGGAGCAGCTGCGGAAGCTCACTGCGTTCGTCGCCGAGCGCCGTGAGATCGCACATGAGTACGATGAGGCGTTCCGAGATCTCGAAGGGCTGCGTCGTCCCCCCCGCCGAGACGGGGTCGTGCACAGCTACCAGAGCTACGTCGTCGTGCTGGAGCGCGGCACCCCGATCGAGCCAGGGCCATTCCGGGACGGACTCGCCCGTAGCGGGGTCTCGACCCGGATCGGCACCTACGCCGTGCACGAAGAGCCTTACTGGCGGGACCGCGCCGACAGCCTCGACCTACCTCAGTCGGCGGAGGCCGCGGAACGGTCGGTGGCACTCCCGATGTTCAACGGGCTCACGGCGACGGATCGCGGCCGCGTCATCGAAGCGGTTCGAAGTCTCTGGAAGGGAAGCCCGGAACTCACGCTCTGACTGTCGGTTGCGACCGTCATGGCAGGAACGTCAGTCCGGAGCCGCCCGGTACAGGTGGTAGACGTAGTCGCCCGTCAGGGCGAAGGTCGCGACTCGCTCGGAGCCGGGCCAGCGCCGTTCGATCTCCCCCTCCGGCAACGCCCCGATCAGAGGATGAGAGCCGAGCACGACGAAGTGGGTCGCGGGCCCCGTCGCGTCGAACATGCGCCGCTCGCGAACGGCGCGAGAGTCGAACCGAAGAGCACTCTCGAGCGCGTAGGTCCCGCCCGGGCTGACGACCGCGGTCGCCGGAAGGCTCCGATCCAGAGTGCGGCCCATATCGCGCAGCGTGGTCGCCCGCTCCGGAATCCACACGAGCCAGAAGAGCAGCTGGTACGCGATGA
>JALGZO010000148.1 GCA_025774865.1 bacterium
GCGCTTCCCGACGGGGTGGTCTTCGTGGGCGGGGTCCCCGGTTCGGGGAAGAGCGCGGTCAAGAGGGCGCTGATCGCGTCGATGGACCGTGATGCTTCGATCGTGCTGGTTACCGCGAGAGGTCCCGACCTTCTCCAATTGTTATCCCAACTTCTCGATCAGCTCGGTCCCAGCCTGCCTTACGATGATGACAAATCCACGATGCTCGCGGCCCTGAGTGGATCCATCCGGTCCCGTCGGGAGGGTGGCCGTCCCTTCGTCGTCATCATCGACGACGCTCACGTTCTTTCTTCAGAAGCGCTGGGGAAGCTCTGCACGATCGGGGGTGTTCACCTCTTCCTGTTCGGTGAGCCCGAGTTGCTGGATCGCGTGATCGCGATCGACGATCCGTCGGTTCGGACGCATCTCATGCAAACGTGTTACTTGAAACCCTTGAGCCGTGAAGAGTCGGTCGCCCATCTCGCGCGCCGCGGTGGGGCGGTCACGTTCACGCCGGCGGCGATCTCCCGCATCGTGACCGAGACCCAGGGACTCGCGGGATCGCTCGAGAGACTTGCCACGGCGTGTCTCGCCGAAGCCGCGACCACGGGTGCTCCCGAAGTCGGTCCGGAAATCGTGGAGCGCGTCTTGACCGGGTCGCGCGCCCGGCCAGTGGCGCACGGCCCGCCAGACCGCCTCCCGGTTGAACGGAAGCGTCCTCCCCGGCGAGAGAGGAAGGCCTGGCGCGCACTCCTGTTGATCGGGGCAGGCACCGCGGTCGCGGCACTGACCTTCCTGTGGCTTTCGGTGAAGAGCAAACAACCGACAGTACCGTGGCTTCGGACCGTGCCGGCGGAAGAGCTCGCAGAGCCCGCGGCCCGGCGAGCCCTGCTTCAGACCGTGCCCGCGGAAAAGCAGTTCGTCACCGATGTCCTCACGGCAAAGCCGGAAGTTCCGCTCGTCATCGTTCAGACGGGGCCGGTGGCGGAACCGCGTGCCACGCAAATTCCGGCCCCGGAGCCGGTGGAACCCCAAGTGTCGGAAGTTGGCGCCGAGAGCGACGCCCCTCGCCGGGAGACGGAGTCACTCTACTTCGTTCAGGTGGGGGCGTACCGGAGCCGCGAGAACGCCGAGGTTGCCCTGAAGAAGCTCGTCAGGGTCGACGAGCAAGCCACCCTCCGCGTCGGGAGCCAGCTCCTCTATGTCGCGACGCGTGGGTTTCCCACGAAGGCGGAAGCCGAAGCGTACGAAACGGAGCTCGAGAGTCTCGGCTTTGCGACCGTTCTTCGATCGCCGTGAGTTGCGTCGAGAAGCAGGGGTGGGCGACCCATCCCGCTTGTGCGTTCTTGCCACCACCCGTAGACTCCGCACCGCCGGTAGGCTTTCGCTCCAACTCCAGCCGAGGAGCAGTCCGATGATTCGACGTCTTCTGGGAATCCTGGTTCTGCTCGCCGTCCCGAGTGTGTCTCTCGCGCACGGAGAGGGGGGACCGTTCGGCCTCGGGATCATCATCGGCGAGCCCACGGGCATCTCCGGGAAGTACCGTCTGAGCTCGAGGAACGCCATCGACGGCGCCGTCGCCTGGTCGCTGGGCGGAGACAACGACCTGCATCTTCACGGCGACTACCTCTACCACTGGTACGACGTCATCGAGGTCAAGAAGGGGAGTTTGCCTCTCTACGCCGGGCTGGGAGGGCGAGTGAAGTTCCGCGAGAATCAGGATAACGAAATCGGGTTCCGGATTCCCGTCGGTCTCAACTACCTCTTCCATGGTGCGCCGTTCGACGCGTTCGTGGAGATCGTGCCGGTTCTGGAGCTCGCTCCCGACACGGAGTTCAATATGGAAGGCGCGATCGGCGGACGGTTCTACTTCTGATTCGGACCGCCCATCGGTCAGCATCGCCTCAACTTGCCAGATAGAAACGCCCAAGAAGGTGCAACCTCTGCAGCTGGTGCCCAAGATCGGCCGCCCTCTCCCCGGCACGTCGATCCCGTGTCGCAAAACTCCTTCAAGCCGCCGCCGGAAGGGCCGAAAGACCGAGGGGAAACGACTGCGAACGGTCGTCTGGAAATCGCCCTTGTCGAAACAGGAGAGCTCGAGAGTGAGAAGGCCGCAAAGCATTCTTGTGGGAATCCTCCTCGTCACCACGCTCGGCTGCGCATCCATGAGCCGGACCCAGAAGGGTGCGGTGATCGGCGGAAGCACGGGGGCCGTCGTCGGCGGCATCATCGGCAAGCAGGCCGGCAATACCGCGGTCGGTGCCATCGTCGGCGCCGCGATCGGCGGCGGCGCGGGTGCGTACATCGGTAACTACATGGACAAGCAGGCGGAGGAACTGGAGCGGGATCTCGCCGGCGCGCAGATCGAACGAGTCGGAGAGGGCATCAAGATCACGTTCGACTCGGGGATCCTCTTCGACGTCAACAAGGCGGATCTACAGCCCGTTGCGAAGCAGAACCTCACGAATCTCGCCACGATCCTCAGGAAGTACGATGATACGAACATTCTCATCGAGGGTCACACGGACGCCGACGGATCCGATGATCACAATCTCGTCCTGTCCGAGCGTCGCGCTCGTTCCGTGTCGACGGCGCTGGCCCAGCAGAGTGTCCCGTCGCCGCGAATGAGCGTCGTGGGCTACGGCGAGTCGCAGCCGGTCGCGGACAACTCGACATCCTGGGGAAAGCAGGCGAATCGGCGTGTCGAGATCGCGATCATGGCGAACGACAAGCTCAAGAAGGCGGCCGAGAAGCAGGCCGGATGACGGCTGCCGACAGTCGGCATTGCACATGATCGAGGGGTCGTCCGGACGGGCGGCCCCTTCTTCGTGGGCGCCAGCGCTTCGGCGGCGGCGCCGCACTCACGGCAGGCGCTCCATCGCGTCGGCCAGGTGGGGTCGGTAGATCTGCAGATTGCCGACGGCCGGCTCCGTCCATTTCGTTTCGAGGCTCTCCGCGTCTCCGTCCATCCAGGTGAGCAGGCGAAAGATCTTGCCCACGTCGGCCAGCGGACGAATCACTTGGAGGTCGAGATCCGGCCAGCCTTCGTGCATGA
>JALGZO010000149.1 GCA_025774865.1 bacterium
CAACTGCAGCGACACGGCGACGATCACCCTGCGCGACGACAACATCCCCGGCGACCCGGCCACGGTTGACGTCACCGTCTCGTCGGCCACCGAGGTGGCGCCCGAGACCGTGACGCTGACGAAGACCGCTCCCGACGTCGGGGCCTACTCCGGCACGATCGCGCTGAGCACCGTTCCGCCGGTCAACGGCGACGGCCTGCTGTCGGTGGGCCACGGGGACATCCTCACCGTGAACTACCTCGACGCCGACGACGGCGCGGGCGGGACCGACGTCACGGTCAAGGACAACGCCGACGTCGACTGCGCGCCGCCGGTGATCACGAACGTCCAGTCCTCCGACGTCACCGGTTCGGCGGCGACGGTTTCGTGGGACACCGACGAGCCCGCGGACAGCCTGCTGACCTACGGAGCGACCCCTCCGGGCTCGCTGTCGGCCAGCGACCCCGCCCTGGGCCTGGCGCACGAGTTGCGGGTCAAGAACCTGGAGGAATGCACGACCTACTTCTTCTCGGTCGCCTCCACCGACGGGGTGGGCAACGGCGTGACCGACGACAACGGTGGTGCGTTCCACACGTTCGAGACCGGCTTCAACTCGGAGACCGAGTACCCGAGCACGGACACGCCGATCGCCATCGTCGACAACACGACTCACAACAGCGTGATCAACGTCACCGACGACGACACGGTGCTGGGCATCAAGGTCGAGCTCAACATCACCCACACGTACGACGGTGACCTCGACATCACGCTGATCAGCCCGCTCGGCACGCGCGTGCTGCTCGTAGCCGATGAGGGTGGCACCGGAGAGAACTTCACCGCGACCGTGTTCGACGACGAGGCCGCGACGGCGATCACCGACGGCACGCCCCCGTTCACCGGGTCGTTCCAGCCTGAGGAACCGCTGTCCGGCGCGACCGGGTCCAGCGGGCTGGGCGACTGGACGCTGGAGGTGGTGGACGATGCCGGGAGCGACACCGGCACGCTCGATTCGTGGACGCTGATCCTGATCTACCCGTCGATGCTGTGCTACCAGCCGGCCGGGTCGGTCGATCTCGACGAGGACGTCTACAGCTGTTCCGACACGACGGTGGTCACGGTGTACGACGACTCGTTGCAGGGTGACCCCAGCGTCGACGTCGAGGTCTACTCCACGACCGAGTCGATACCCGAGACGTTGACGCTGACCGCGGACGCGCCGGGCTCCGGGCACTTCACCGGGATGCTCCCTCTCACGACGTTGCCGGCGAGCCTCGGGGACGGCGCGCTGAGCGTGGCGCACGGGGACACGATCACGGCGGAGTACATCGACGCCGACGACGGCGCGGGGGGCACCAACCTCCTGCGCGAGGATTCCGCCGAAGTGGACTGCGAACCGCCGGTGATCACCAACGTGCTGGCGAGCGGCATCACCGCGACGACGGCCACGATCACGTGGGACACCGACGAGCCGGCGGACAGCCTGGTGACCTACGGGCTGACCCCGCCCGGCGCGGGCTCGGTGGCCGATGCCGCGCTGGTCACGGCGCACGGGCTGCCGCTCTCGGGCCTCGACGAATGCAGCAAGTACTACTACTGGGTCGCATCGACCGATGGCCAGGGCAACGCCGCCGAGGACGACAACGGCGGCGCGTACTACACGTTCGAGACTCCCCGGAGCGTGGGTGCTTGTGGTCCGAGCGCGACCTACGACACCCACACCCTCGAGGTGGACGACTGCCCGGTGGGAGCGGGCAACGCCAACGGGTTCTGGGACACCGGGGAGCAGGTGGAGTTCAGCGTGACGTTGTACAACGACGGCACCGAACCGTTGACCGGCGTCACGGCCCACGTCATCCCCCAGACCGCAGGCGTGATCATGATCGATCCCATCGCCGGTTACGCGGACATCGCCGTCGGCGCATCCGGGACCTCCGCCGCGCCGCACTTCACGGCGCTGATGCCGCTGGGTCTGGCCTGCGGCGCGGACCTGCTGTTCGACGTCGTGATCGTGGCGAACGAGGGGACCTGGGTCGACGGCTTCCTCCAGGTCGACGGCGAGGTGATTCCGGGTGGACCGGCCGTCGCGTGGTCCGAGGACTTCGAGGCCGCCGGCATCCCGCTCGACTGGACGATCGTCGACGGTCTGGGCGACGGTTTCACGTGGTACACGGACAACGCGGGCGACCCTGCGGGGTGCTCCAACACCGATCCCAATCCTCCGCTTACGGGCAACTGGGCCGCCGTGGACTCCGATTGCACGGGATCCGGCGTCGCGATGGACGAGGAGATGATCACCCCCGTCATCAACCTCACCGGCTTTACCGGTGTGACGCTCGAATTCGACCACTACCTCAACTGGCTCTCGCCCGAGACGGCCGACGTGGACGTGAGGTCGTCGGCGACCGCTGGCGCGTGGGTCAACGTGGCCCGGTGGACCGCCGACACGGCGAACCCGGAACACGCGGTGATCGACATCGGCGCCTACGCGGACGGGGTCGCCGACCTGCAGATCCGCTGGCACTACTACGACGCGGACTACGAGTGGTACTGGTACATCGACAACGTCGAGATTCTGTATCCCACCGAGGCGGACTGCGTCATGCCGGAGTGCCTGGTGTTGCCGACGGGGCCGCCGCCCGTACCGGGCGCCTTGCCGGGCAGCGTACCGCTGCTCGTCGATCAACTCCTCAAGGAAGGCTCCAGTCTCGAGCTGTCGTGGGACGACCAGTGCTCGCCGGTCAACACCAACATCGTCTACGGTCCGCTGGACCAGGTCTCGGGTCTGACGATCTCCGGCTCCGAGTGCGGGATCGCCAACCCGGCGGTCTGGGATCCGGTACCGGCCGGCAACCTCTGGTTCCTGCTGGTGAGCGACGACGGCGCCGGCGCGGAAAGCTCGTGGGGCACCGTGCTCGGAGCGGAGCGAAACGGCCCCGGGTCCAGCAACACCTGCACCAACACCACCAAGCTGCTGACCGGCACCTGCCCGTGATCTGAAGGGGATGGATCTGAACGGGACGTGTTCCCGTTCTTATCCGCGACTGTCCGATC
>JALGZO010000150.1 GCA_025774865.1 bacterium
GTCCCCGGCGGACTCGGCGGCGACGTCGGCCGTCCCCCGTCCGGGACCGCCCGGGCAAACCGAGTGGGGGGAGATTCCTCGACCCGTCGTGATTCCCGGGGCCCCAGTGGACTCCGGCGACACGTCATTCGGCCCCCCCGAGTCGTGGATCCCGGAGCCACCCGAGCGGCCGACCCTTCCGGACGTCTTGCCCTTCGGCGTCGGGGAGCATTTGAAGTTCTCGATCAACTACGGGATCATCAACGCCGGCCACGCGACGATGTCGGTCCGGCATACGCGCCGCATCGCAGGACACGAGTGCATCGACATCCGGACGGAGGCCAAGAGCAACTCGTTCTTCTCGAAGATCTACAAGGTCTGGGACCGTGCGCAGACGTTCGTGGATCGTGAGACGATCCTGCCACGACGATTCGAGAAGCATCTTCGGGAGGGAACCTACCGCAAAGACGTCATCATCAAGTTCGACCGGGGCCGGGAGGTCGCCAGGTACCAGAACGGCGACGAGATCGTGACCCACGCCTGGGCCCAGGACGAGCTCTCTGCCTTCTACTACGTGCGAACGCTGCCTCTCGTGGTGGGGCAGGACGTCTTCATTGACAATCATACGAACCGGAAGAACTATCCACTGAAGGTCATCGTCCACAGGCGGGAGACGGTGACGGTCGGCGCCGGTACGTTCGACTGTTTCGTCATCGAGCCGGTCATCAAGGAAGGCGGCATCTTCAGCGCGAAGGGTACGCTCACGATCTGGATGACGGACGACGAGCGCCGCATGCCGGTCAAGATGCGCACGAAGGTAGCCGTCGGGTCGATCACCGCATCGCTAACGGACTATCGGCTCGGGGAACAGCTCATGCGAAAGGTCTCCTGAACCAAGCCATGCCGAGTCGCCACGAAGAGCTGGATCTCCACGGAATCAAGACGGTCTCGATCGAGAGTCGAGAGAGCAAGGTCTCGCTCGACGACTTCGCGGACCCCGTTCGTCCGGGAATGAGCGTCGCCGCTCTCGTGGACGCCCTGCCCGATCTCCTGGCCGGACGCGATCTCCGCGAGCTTCTCCGACGGTTGGCAGACGTGATCCGCGGGGACCGCGAGTGGATCGTGATGATGGGTGGCCACGTGGTGAAGACGGGCATGGCGCCGGTGCTCGTCCCGATGGTGCGAGACCGCTGGATCTCTTGCGTGGCGATGAACGGCTCCGCGGCGATTCACGACGTGGAGATCGCCCTGTTCGGGAAGACGTCCGAAGTGGTGGAGGACAACCTGGCGGACGGTTCTTTCGGGATGGCGAAGGAGACCGCCGCTTTCTTGAACGAGGCGGCCGATCGGGCCCAGCGCGACGAAGAGGGCTTCGGGGAGACGCTCGGGCGGGCGCTCGTGGACGCCGCCGCTCCCCACCGCGCGCATTCCTTTCTGGCGACCGGCGTCGAGGCGGGGGTTCCCGTCACCGTTCACGTGGCGATCGGGACCGATATCGTCCACCAGCACCCGTCGGCGTCGGGTGCGGCCATTGGTGACTCGTCGCTGCGCGACTTCCGTATCTTCGGCGCCCGGGTGCAGAAGCTCGCCGGCGGCGCGGTGTTGAACCTCGGATCCGCGGTGCTCATGCCCGAGGTGTTCCTCAAGGCGCTGACGGTCGCTCGGAACCTGGGGCACGCCGTCCACGACTTCACGGCGGTCGACTTCGACATGATCCGCCACTACCGACCGCTTGCCAATGTCGTGAACCGCCCGACAAGCGGACAGGGGTGGGGGACCCACATCTCCGGGCATCACGAGATCCTGATCCCGCTACTGGCCGCGGCCCTCGCGGAGCGCCTCCAGGAGCTCGAGAAGCCCGTCGGTTGACCGTCGCCCTGGCCTTCTGTTATCCTCAACGGCACCCATTCGGGATCTTTTGCGTCCCGATGCCCGAACCGAAGGGAGCCTATCGAATCTTGCTACGAGTTGATCCTGGACACTCTCCAGGTGAACAGCCGGCTTGACACCGAGGTTCGAGGAGGTCGATCCCAGGTCGACGGGGCGAAGGCGCCGAGGTCACGGGCGCCTGAGTACGGGCGCGGCGGGCGGATTCTCCAGTACTCGCCGCGTATCTTCCCTAAGGCGTTGATACTCTCGAAGCCGGACGGCATGCGGTTCGCAGCTCGGCAAGGTTGAAGTTCCCGGCGCTCTCGGTCGGAGTCCTCGAGCGCCGAGCCATTCTGACTGAAGGATCCCGCGCGGATCCCGAAGGGCTCCGGGGGGCATCATGGTTCCATTCGACGCCTCTTCGTCCTTGAGACGAAAACTGTTTCCGGGGCTGGGGCTGCTCGGTTGCGTCGTGGCCGCTGTCTGCGGTTGTGGGTCACCGTACTACGTCGAAGGGCAGGACGAGCTGGGTGATCTTCCGGACTCGCTCCGGGTTGAGATTCAAGATCGCCAGGAGAAAGAGCCGGTTACCGAACCGGGAGTTGTCGTCGAGGAACTCGGTGCGGTGGAGGAGCAGCCCCTGCCGCTCGAGTTCTCGCGCGAGGCCGCGTACCTGTTGCGGCGCGGCGACCTCGTGGAAGTCGACGTCCTTTTCTACCCGGAGCTTTCGACCAGATCGACCGTTCGTCCGGACGGTATGGTCACGGCGCCCGGGATCGGCGACGTCCTCGCGTTGGGCCGCCGGCCCTCGGAAGTCGCCGCCGACATCGAGGCCTACTACAGCACTCTGCTGAGGGATCCCACAACGACCGTCAACGTTTCCGACTTCGGTGCGCGCGAGGCGTACGTGTTCGGAGAGGTGAACCACCCGGGGGCGATAGCCCTCGAGCAGCGAATGACGTTGACCCAGGCGATCGCCGCGAGCGGCTCGCTGCGCCCCGAGGGCAAGGCGTCGACGATCATTCTCCTTCGCCGCAAGAGCGAGACCTCGGCTCAGGCCTATCGGCTCGACTTGCGTGGGGTTCTGCGTGGAGAATCCCTGGCCGCCGACATCGTGCTGCAGCCGGACGACGTCGTGTACGTGCCTCCGACGTTCATCACCAACATGGAGCGTTTCATCCTGTTCCGCGGTCTGCAGCCGATTCCAGACCTGGTGATCAGGACGTACGACGCGATCCACGTGAACCAGCGGGCCCCCGTTCGCCGGGACTAGGAGACCGCCCCGTGACGCGCCCCGAAACCCCCAGCACGACCGAAGGCCGGCAGTTCTCCTTTCGAGACATGCTGGCGATGGTATTTCGGCGAAAGTGGATCATTCTCACCATCTTCCTGGCCACGCTCGCCATGGGCGTCTCCGCCAGTCTGAAGACGACGTCGGAGTACCAGGCGGTCGCCAAGGTCCTCATTCGAAGAATGGAGTCGTCGTCCCTCCAGAGGATCAAATCGACGACCTTCGGGCTCGAGGAGGAGATGAACACCGAGATCGAGATCCTGC
>JALGZO010000151.1 GCA_025774865.1 bacterium
GGGAAGAAGTCGCGGTGGTTCTCGACGATCAGCGTGTTGCTGAACTTCACGCCGAAGCCGAGCCCGAGCGACGTTGCCGTTTCGCCGAGCCGCTCCACGAACCCTTCCATCTGCTCCCACTTCGTGTCGCGCTCGAACGCGCTGTCCGGGATGCGAAGCTCCTCGTACCCGAGCGTGTCGTTGAGAAGCCCGCGCGCGACCTGGGGGCCGAGCAGCATCGGGTTGAGCTTCACGACGCAGTGAAGCCCGTTCTCCTTCAGGAGGAAGTCGATGATGCGCTCGATCTCGTCCGGCGGGCACCCGTGGAAGGTGCTCAACGTCAGCGTCTTCGACAGATCCGTGTCGAAGTCGAGGTCGCGGAACTCGCGGTAGCCGTCGGGAATCTGGGCCCGCAGCCGCTCGACAATCCCGTCCGCGCTTCGCATCCCGTGCACGAACGCCTGCACGCGCTCCGTGCGAATCCCCTCCAGGTCGTAGCCGACGCTCATGTCGTAGAGCACCGGCTCGAAGCCCGCCGCTTCCGGGAGCTTCCCGCTCGCCTGGAGGATCCGGACGAGCATCGCCCCCTTCACATACTCCTCGAGCGACTGCTCGAGCCTGAGCTCTTGCGACCACTCGACGTTGTAGCCGACCGTCTGCATGTCGATGCACGGGCGCGGGATCTCGAGCTCGTCGAGGACCTGGACCGTCTTGAGCTCCAGGATTCGCGAACCGCCGAGCCAGGCGAGCACGATGTTCTGCGCCATCTGGGACTGTGGCCCGGCGGCCGGGCCGAAGGGGCTCCCCGCCGACAGCCCGTGAAACTGCACCGAGAAATCCAACTCCTCGGAGCCGAGGAAGAACTTGCGCTCCGGCAGGTCGAAGATCGCGCGCTTCTGGTCCAGCTCCCGAAACATCCGCCGGACGAGGGTCGCCATCGGAGCGGGGCGCAGCTCGGCCATTGGTCTCCTTCCTCGAAGCGGCCCGGGATTCTCTCAGAAATGCCCGGCAGCGGGAAGGCGCCCGGCTGCCGCCGGTATGGGGGGCGTCGGAAACCCGAGTTTCCGCCAACCCGAGTACGCCCGCAGCGGGCGTACCGCGGTTGACATGACCAGTCGGGTGACGCGCGCCCGAGTGTCCGGAAGAGAGGGTCGGGGTCTCTTGGCCGCATCAAGGGCCCGGGTTCCTCGAGGGGTGTGGCATGTTGGAGGGCCCAGCGGCCAAGAGACCCCGACCCTCTCCTCCGGATTCGTCCCCCGGTGATTCCCGGCCACGGGTAGTTGCTCCTGCCGCGGCGCCAACCCGCGTACGCCGGCTGCGGGCGTACTCCCGTTGACGGTAAACGCGTTCTGACACCGTCCGCGCCCCGTGGCACACTCCGCGCATGGCTCCCGCGACATCCGCCCGCCCGCTCGCCAATCGAATCGTTCGGTGCCGGAAGTGCCCGCGGCTGATCGACCACTGCCGCGACGTGGCGCGCGTGAAACGTCGCGCCTACCGAGACGAGACCTACTGGGGCAAGCCCGTAGCCACGTTCGGAGCGGCGAACCCGCGACTCTTCGTCCTGGGCCTCGCGCCGGGCGCGCACGGCGCAAACCGGACCGGGCGGGTCTTCACCGGAGACTCCAGCGGCGACTGGCTCTACCGCGCGCTCTTCGAGGCGGGCTTCGCGAACCAGCCCGAGTCGACCGCGGCCGACGACGGATTGAAACTGATCGACGCCGCCGTCGGCTGTGCCGTTCGCTGCGCTCCGCCCCAGAACAAGCCGGCGGCGAGCGAGCGCGACACGTGTCTCCCCTGGCTCGTGGAAGAGCTCCGTGGCTACCGGCGACTTGCCGTCGTCATCGCGCTCGGCCGCTTCGCGTTCGACGCGCTTGGCCGGGCATGGCCCGCGAGCGGCCGCACCCCCTGGGAAGACCCGCAGTTCGCGCACGGCCGTGAGAGCTCGGGCCCCGTCTCCCTGATCACGAGCTACCACCCGAGCCGGCAGAACACGCAGACCGGACGATTGACCCGCGAGATGTTCGCGGCCCCGTTCGCGCGCGCGAGGAACATCGTGGATGCCGCGACCAGGAGCAGCAACCCATGAACTTCGACGGACTCAAGTGGACCGCGTTCTTCGCCCGGTGGGTGCTGGGCCTCGTCTTCCTGATGGCGGGCTGGTGGAAGGTGTTCGAGCTCGGCGCGGGTCAGCACGCGCGAGGCTTCTTCGTGGACGGTTTCGCGGACACGTGGATCCCGGCGTGGCTGCTCTGGGGGCTCGGCGTCGCGATCCCCCTCGTCGAGCTCGCAGCCGGCCTCTTTCTCTGCGTCGGCTTCCGTCGCCGCGAGGCGTTGATCGCGCTCGGCGGTGTCCTGGTCGTCGTGACCTACGGCCATCTACTTCAGGAGCCGCTCTACGCGATCACGAGCCACATCTTCCCGCGGCTCGTCCTGCTGCTGGTCGTGCTCGTGATTCCGGCGGATCGCGATCGACTGAGCCTCGATCAGTGGCTCGTATCCCGCCGACCCGGATCCGGCTGACCGGGAACCGCGGCGTCAACTCGCGTCACTCGCGGCGTTCCGCGGCGGGAGCGCCGACGGCCATCGCGCCCATCCGCTCCAGCACCGCCCCCGCGACGAGCGGCCACGCGATCGTCGCGTCGGAGGGCACCTCCGCGAACCGGCCTCCCTCCTCCGGCGGCACGAACTTGCCCCACGACACGCCTTCGGAATACGTGCAGCCGGAAAGCCCGCCCCAGTGGACCGGTTCGGGGCAGATGCGGACGCCGTACCAGAAGCGGACGACGTCGACGCTCTCTCCCAGCCGCTTGCCCAGCACCTCCCAGAACGGTCCGACCTGTTGCGCCCAGTTGCGGGGCACCCCGCCGCCGATCGTGAAGATCCCGAGCTTCTTCTTCGTCCGGCACAGATCCGCGTAGTGCGACAGATCGAGGAACGGATCGAAGGCGAGCCGGTCGCGTCCGTCGCGATCCCGCTTCCGGTTCGCGACCTCGAAGTCGAGACCGAGCTCCGAGTCCGTGAACGCCGGCACGTAGATCGGAATGCCCCGACGCCGCGCGACGGGAAGGATCCCGCGCGCGTGCCCGCGCTCGAGCAGCAGGTCGCCGATCAGCTCGTGGACGCGCCGGCTGCACATCGTCTCACCGTCGACCGGCGCCAGCGCCTCGCCGAGGATCTCCTCCACGTCGTCGAGGTTCGCTTCGAGCTCGAGCGTGTCGTAGACGCGGTTGTAGCCCTTCTCGTAGAGCTCGCGGTCGTCCATCGAGGGGTCGTACTTGAAGTGGGAGAGCCCGGCCGACTGCACGAATCCGTGCGCCATGAGCGCGCCGGTCGACACGACGGCGTCGAGCATGCCCGCCTCCATCATGTCGCAGAGGAGATGCCCCATCATCGCGACGGTCATCGCCCCGGTGAACGTCCCGACGACGAGACAGTCGTCGTCCTCAGCCATCACCTGGAGCACCTCGGCCGCTTCGCCGACCTGGCGGCCGCCGAAGGCCGTGGACTTCATCTGGGCTACGAGGTCGGAAACGCCCTTCACTTCCGCGATCTCAAGCGGACGAACCGGCTCGAGGCCGTCGGAAACGCCGTCGCGGTTCTCTCGCTTCATCTGGGGACTCCCGCGTGAGGCAGGAAGCTAGCACAGCGGGAGAGCGGGGGAAACGTGGAGCCGGGACAAGACGTCGCGGCTCGGGATACCTGCTACCGGTAGCGAGCCTTGGTTCGGCCCCAGCTGCGATCCCCCACCGAAGTCGGTTCCTCCACGAGAATCCGTCCCGCGAGAAACGGTCCGCGCGGACAGTCCGGCACGGTGAAGAGGAGATCGGGAAAGGGGCTGCCGGCGGGGGCCAGCTCGACTCCGTTCATCGGCTCGAAGCGCAGAGGAATCAGGGTCCCGGTCAGCCGGAACTCCGCCGCCGCGAAATCGTCGGCCACGGCCGCCCAGAGATAGAGCCAGCGGTCCACGGGGATCGGTCCCACGTTCGCGAGCGGATCCGTGGCGCTGGCGCTGATGGACCACACGAAGTCGCTGCTGCAGAGCCGCCCCTTGTCGTTGAACGGGCACGGACCGGGTTCGCAGGGGCAGTCCATGCAGACATCCTCGGGGTCGTCCGAATACCCCAGCCAGCGGCCCGGCCAGAGCACCGGGAACGGCGAGCAATCCATGGTGCCCATGATCGAGTCGACGCTGTGGGGGGCGAGACAGAGCATCGTTCCGCTCCCAGCTCCGGGCAGAACGCACCCGCAGACGCTGAGGACGAGCAGGCTCTTCGAGAACACGGCGCCTCCCGGCTCGTCTGGTTCCGATCGATCCGATTATACGGGAGGCGTCAGCCGAGAATCTCGCGCGCCTTCCGGGCGACCACGTCGGGATCGAGACCGAGCCGCTTCGCGACCTCCGCGCCGGGCGCCGACGCCCCGAACCGGTCCAGGCCGTGGAAGGCGTCCGATGCGCCCATCCACTTCGCCCAGGTGGCGCCCGTCCCGGCCTCGACGAACAGGCGCGGCACACCGGCCGGCAGGAGCGCTTCCCGCTCCTCGTCCGACGCCGCGGCGAACGTCTCCAGGCACGGAATCGACACCACCCGCGCTTCGATGCCGTCGCCCGCGAGTCGATCCGCCGCGTCCACGCAGAGTGAAACCTCCGACCCCGACGCGACGAGAATCACCCGCGGCGGACCCGCCGCTTCCCGCACGACCCCGGCGCCCGCCACGGACGGAGAGCCCTTCACCCTTTCCAGCACGGGCAGACCTTGCCGCGTGAGCACGATGGCGGTCGGCCCGTCCTCCCGCTCGAGCGCATGCCGCCATGCGTCCACCGTTTCGCGCGCGTCAGCCGGGCGAACCACGTGCAGGTTCGGGATGACACGAAGCGCGTCGACGTGCTCGACGGGCTGATGCGTGGGACCGTCCTCCCCCACGTGCACACTGTCGTGTGTGAAGACGTGGATCGCGGGGATCTCCATGAGCGCCGCGAGCCGGATCGACGGACGCATGTAGTCGGAGAACACGAGGAACGTGGACCCCATCGCGCGGACGCCGCCGTGGAGGACGAGCCCGTTCACGACGGCCCCCATCGCGTGCTCCCGGACCCCGTAGTAGACGTTACGGCCGCCAAAGGCCTCGGGGCCGATGGGCGACGAATCCTCGACCGCCGTCAGGTTCGACTCGAAGAGATCCGCCGAACCGCATACCAATTCGGGCACTTGCCGGGCGACCTCCTGGAGGACGGCCTTCCCGGCCTTGCGGGTCGGAACGACATCGCCCGTTTCCCAGGTCGGCGGCTCGGTCAGGAAATCGACCGGCAAGAGCCCCGCCACCGCCCCCTCCCAGGCTGTCGCCTCCTCCAGATGGTGCTTCGCGTACTCGGAACGCCGAACGGTCCAGGCCGCCGTCTCCCGGGCCCGCTCCGAGCGCCACCCCGCGAACCACTCCCCGACCTCGGGCGGCACGTGGAAGGAGACGTCGGGGTCGAAGCCGAGCCGCTCCTTCACGAGGCGGACCTCGTCCTCTCCCAGGGCAGCACCGTGCGCCTTGTTCTTCCCCTCGAAGTTGGGGCTACCGTGCGCGATTCGCGTGCGGCCGACGATGAGGCTCGGCCGTTCGTCGTCGAGGCCCTCGCGAATCGCGGCGTCGATCGCGGCCCGGTCGTGGCCGTCGATCGGTCCGACGACGTGCCAGCCGTACGCGCGGAAGCGAGCGCCGACGTCCTCGGTGAACGTGAGCTCCGTGCCCCCGTCGATCGTGATGTCGTTGGAGTCGTACCAGGTGATGAGGTTCCCGAGCCGGAGGTGGCCCGCGAGCGACGCCGCCTCGCTCGCGACGCCTTCCATGAGATCCCCGTCACCCGCGAGGCAGAACGTGCGGTGGCCATCCGGGCCGTCGGGCTGGCCCGGGAAGCGGGCGGCCAGGAGACGCTCCGCGAGCGCCATCCCGACGGCGTTTCCGAACCCCTGCCCGAGCGGCCCCGTCGTCGTCTCCACCCCCGGCGTGAGCCCGTGCTCTGGATGCCCCGGCGTCTTCGAACCCCATTGCCGGAAGCGGCGGACCTCGTCGAGGGACAGATCGAACCCGGAGAGATGCAGCATCGAGTAGAGAAGCATCGAGCCGTGACCGGCGGAGAGGACGAAGCGATCTCGACCCGGCCACTCGGGCCAGGTCGGATCGACGCGAAGATGCCGCGTCCACAAAACGGTCGCGAGGTCGGCGGCACCCATCGGCAGTCCCGGGTGTCCGGATTTGGCCCCCTGAACGGCATCGAGGGACAGCGTCCGGATCGTATCGACGATCTTCTGCTCGACACCCGCGGGCGGCGGACCCAGGGGCGCTCGGCTCGTGGCCGCTTGCGGCTCGGCGGTTCGCATCGATCGAGTTCTCCGGCTGGGGTTGGACATCGCGGCGGATGATAGGAGAACGAGAGTCCCCCGGCTACCGGTCTAACGGACCCGCCGGACCGCGTCGATCACCGTCCCGTCCACCCACTTGATCGTCGCGACGAATTCCTCGCCGAGCTCGGGCGTCTCCGGCGGCCCCCCGCACAGGTGCTCGATCTCCGCCTTGATGTCCCGGATATCGCGGATCGGCAGACCGGTCCCCTTCACCGCTTCGATCAAATCCTCGCGCCGCGGGTTGATCGCGATCCCGCGCTCGGTGGCCACCACGTCGATCAGCTCGCCCGGCCCGGTCAGCGTGGTGACCTTCTCGACGACGACCGGAATCCGATCGCGGAACGAAGGAATCGCGAGGATCACGCACTTCCCGAAGAGGCAGTTCTGCCAGCCGCCGATCCCGTGGAGGAGCTTGCCGTCCGAGTGCGTGACCACGTTCGCGTTGAAGTCGACGTCCACCTCGGTCGCTCCGAGGACGACGACGTCGATCATCGACGCGAAGTTCCCCTTGCCGTGGAAGTTGTAGCTCGTGAACGGGCTCGTATTCACGTGAGTGGGGTTCTCACGCATCGAGCGGACCCCTTCGAGATCGAACGTCTGCCCGTCGAGGAGCGCCGGCGTGAGCCCCTCCTCGAGCATCTCGACGAGGAACTTCGTACTGCCGCCGCGCACGAAGGACGCGCTCACCCCCGCTTCCTTCATCATGTCTTTCAGAAAGAGCGTGAACGCGAGCGCGATTCCGCCCGCGCCGGCCTGGAAGCTGAAGCCCTCGCGAAGAATCCCCGCGTCGCGGACGAAGCGCGCGGTGTTCTCGGCGATGAGGAGCCGGTCGGGACTCTTCGTCACCTGGGTCGTGCCCGAGACGATCTGCGCCGGATCGCCCACCCGCTCGACGACCACCACCTGATCCACGTGGTTACCCTGGATCTGCCAGGGCAGGCACGGGAACGGCACGAGGTTGTCGGTGACGACGATGACGTGCTCGGCGTACTGGCTGTCGGCGAGCGCGAACCCGAGCAGGCCGCAGGCGGACGGGCCGCGGTCTCCGGTGGCGTTGCCGAAGGCGTCGGCGGCGGGCGCGGCGATCACGGCGATGTCGATGACCAGCTCGCCGTCCTGGATCGCCTGGTACCGGCCGCCGTGCGAGCGGAGCACTCCCATGCCGCACATGCCGCCCTTCGACGTGAAGTCGCCGAGCGGGCCGTTCATCGATCCCTCGATGTGGTGAATCACGCCGCTCTCGAGGTGCTGCACGAGCGGCGCGTGGCACGGGAACGACGCGCTCGGTGCCCACACGAGATTCTTCACGCCCATCTCGGCCGCGAGCTCGAAGATCTGGTTCGCGACGAGATCCCCGTTCCGGAAGTGGTGGTGCGTGGAGATCACCATGCCGTCGCGAAGCCCGGCTTTCTCCAGGGCCTCCCGCAAACCGGCCGCTCGTTTGTCCCCGCTCTCCGGATAGTCCGCGGCGCTCGCTACCCGCGCCCCGTGCTTCCGACCCTGGGGCCGGTGAGCCCCGACGCCCCCGTACGGGACGATCGCCCGATCGTTCACGAGCTCGGGGATCTCACGCCCGGCGGCATTGATGACGCTGGCGACCGCAGTCTTCGTCTCAGGCATCGTTCTCTCTCCACGCAGCGTCGAGCTGGCCGCTCCGGACGGCGAGATCGACCGCGCGCTGCGCCCGCTTGACGACGGGCGGGTCGATCATCTTCGTGCCGATCGAGACGACACCCTTGCCCTCCGCGACCGCTGCATCGTACGCGCGAACGACCTTCTTCGCGTGGGCGAGCTCGTCCTCGGTGGCGGCGAACGCCTCGTGCACCACCGCGATCTGGCGCGGGTGGATGCACCCCTTGCCCTCGAAGCCGAGCGATCGGGCTTCCCGCGCCGCGGCCAGCAGTCCTGCGCTGTCCCCGACGTCGGAGTGCACGGAATCGATCGGCTGCACACCGGCCGCCCGCGCCGCCGCGACCACCTGCGAGCGCGCCCACAGACTCTCCCGGCCCTCGGCCGTGCGGGCGGCACCGATGTCGGCGGTGTAGTCCTCGAGCCCGATCGTGAGCGCCGCCACGGTCGAGTGCGCCGCGGCGATCGCGGGCGCCTCCCCGACGCCCCTGGCGCTCTCGAGAATCGGCATGAGCCAGGGTGGCTGAGCGTCGCCGGCCAGTCGCGCGGCCTCCTCGGCGACGGCCGCGACCTCCGCGGCCGACTCGACCTTCGGGATGAGGATCATCTGCGTCCCGTGCCCGACGACGAACGGGAGGTCCGCGAGCCCGGCCTCGCCCTGGTTGATCCGCACCATCCGCTCGGACGGACCCCAGTCGAGAAAGCGAAGCGCGTTCCGGACGAGAACTCGGGCCGCCGGCTTCCCGGCCTCGGCCACGCTGTCTTCGAGATCGAGAATCACGCCGTCCGGCCGGTGGAGCGCCGCGTTGATCATGAGCTTCGGTGACGATCCGGGGAGGTAGAGACGCGACCGGCGGAAACGATCCTTCTCGGACGGCGCCGTGTTCTCCTTGCGAAGCTGCGGCAACCACGAGCGGTCCGTCGCCGGATCGGCCGCGCGCACCGCCGCCTCCAGGCGCGCGGCCAGCACGAAGGGCAGCGCTCCCCCGTCGACGACCGTGATCACGACGTGCTCGACGCCGAGCGCCTCGCAACCCTCGTCGAGCTGTTGCCGGATGGCCGCCCCGTACAGCGACTCCACCTTGCTCGTGAGCTCGATCATCCGGCCGCCGGACTTCTTCAGTTCGACGCGGATGCGGGCGTCCGCGCGGACCTCCGAGCCACCGGGACCGGCTGCGCCCGAGCGCGTCAAACCGCGGCCTCTCGCACGAGTGCTTCCGCGCCGCCGGCGACCACCAGGCGTTGCGGCACTTCTCCGAGCGGTACGAACGGCAGCTCGTCGTTCCCCCACCGGACGCACGACGCCTGGAAATCCACGACCGCCTCGGCCGCGGTGCGGATCGTCAAGCGGTCGTCGCCGGCGAACTCAGCGCTCAGCCGGTCGACCAGCGCCGGACACTCGATCACGAGGAACCCGTTGTTGAACGCGTTGCGCTTGTAGGTCTGTGAGAAGGACGCCGCGATCACGAGCGGAATCCCGAAATACTGGATCGCGGTGGCCGCCTGCTCGCGACTCGACCCCGAGCCGAAGTTGCGGCCCCCGACCACGATGTCCCCTGACCGCGCGACGCTCTGGAAGCCCGGGTCGTAGTTGCGAAAGGCGTGGGTCGCCATCTCGTCCGGGCTCAAATCGTCGCGGTAGGTGACGTCCTTTCCGTAGATGCCGTCGGTGTTCATGTTGTCCTTCGGCAGCCATACGAGCGGACCCCGAATCTCGGGCGGGAACCCCGGCAGGATCTCGGTGGCCCCGGCGGGCGCCGCGGCCACGGCCCCTTCGCGAATCGACGTGACGAGCTCCTGCTCCTCGAACGGGGCCGGCCCGGTGATCTTTCCCGCGACCGCCGACGCCGCCACCACCGCGGGACTCGCGAGGTAACACTCGGCGTCGCGCGAGCCCATCCTTCCCTTGAAGTTCCGGTTCGTCGCGGAGATTCCGACCTCACCCTCCTCCAGCGTCCCCTCGCCGAGTCCGATGCACGGCCCGCAGCCGGGGGGTAGCGCGATCGCACCCGCGTCGACCAGGTCGCCCCACGCCCCGATCTCGGTCGCGGCCCGCTCGATCGAGGCGCTGGCGGCCGCCAGGTAGAACTTCACGCCGTCCGCGACCCGCTTCCCCTTCACCACCCCCGCCGCCGCGACGATGTCCTCGAGACGCGAGTTCACGCAGGAGAGGAGATACGCCTTCTGGACCGCGATCCCGCGGCTCGCGATCCGGGGCAGCGACTGGATCGTCTTGACCTCGTTCGGCCCCGCCACGTGCGGCACCACCCGGCTCAAGTCGAACGTGATCTCCTTCGCGTAAGTCGCATCATCATCGGATGTTATCTTCTCGGATTTCAGCCGATCGACCTCCTCGTCCGTGAGCCGGGGGCGCTCGTCCCCGCGCGCCGCGAAGGCCCGCGCGCGCTCCCGGAGGTAGCCCTCGAGCACGTCGTCGAACGGGAAGATTCCGGAGAGCGCCCCCCACTCCGTCGTCATGTTCGCGATCGTCATGCGCTGGTCCATCGACAGCGCCGCGACGCCCTCTCCGGCGAACTCGACCGCGTGGTTGAGGACCTCGTCCCTCCGGAACGTACCGATCAACGAGATGATCACGTCCTTGCCCGAGACGCCGGGCGCGAGCCGGCCGGCGAGGCTCACCCGCACGTTCGGGGGCACCTCCCACCACGTCTCGCCGGTCGCCCAGATCACGGCGGCGTCGGTTCTCACGACGGGCGTGCCGCAGGCGCCGAGAGCACCGTAAAGGTTGGAGTGCGAGTCCGAGCCCACGACGAACGTGCCCGGGAGGACGAAGCCCTCCTCGACCATGATCTGGTGGCTGATCCCGCTTCTCGCGGGGTAGAACGCGACTCCCTGGTCCTTCGCGAAGGCCTCGATCTTCGCGTACTTCGAGAGGTTCTCGGGGCTCGTGTTCTGGATGTCGTGATCGAGGGCGAAGACGGGTTGGTCCGGGTTCTTGATCCGCGCCGCCCCGATCGACCGGAACTTCGGGACGACCGCCGCGGTGTTGTCGTGGGTCATCACGTGAAACGGCCGAATCCGGACGACGTCCCCGGCCCGGACCTCGTGCCCCGGAGGGAGGCCTTCCGCGAACCGCTGCGTGATCTTCTCGAGAACCGTCTGGCGCATGCCGTGCTCTCCCACCGAGACCCGCGAGAATCTAGCAGGGGGCGCAGGGACCGGCAAGCGACGCGGACGCAAGAAGGCGCGACGGGAGCCGTTCCCCGCCGCGCCCGGTCTTCGGCTCTCCGAGCGGGCTTCGTCTAGTTCGCGCTCGCCTTCCGGATCGCCTCGAAGCGTTCGAGCTGCTCCTGGTAGTACTCGCTCTCCGGGGCATCCTCGATCGCCATCCGGATCAGCTCGACGGCGTCATCGCAGTTTCCGCGCGCGTTGCAGATCTCGGCCACCGTGTCGAGGATCATCGCCCGCTCCGTCCCGGCCGGAGCCAGCTCCACGCCACGGCGGCCCAGGGCCTCGCCCTCCTCCAGATTGACCATGCTCTCGAAGCACCACCACGAGAAGCCGTTCAGCTGCTTCGGGTCGTCTTTCCAGCCCTCGGGCATCGACGCGTACTTCAGCTTGACGGCCGTGGCCTCGTCCTTCTTCACGAAGAGCGTGTGATCGATCTTCAGCTGCGCGTGACGCTTCTGCATGCGCTCGTCATCACTATCGGCGGACGCAGTGAGCGCGGGCTCCAGATACGGAAGCCAGAGGTCCCGGTCTTCCACCTTCGACCCGACGTGCTTCATCCAGAACGCGACATCGACGATCTCGTCCGGGTCGCGACCCTCGTGCGCGAGCACGGCGTCGGCGGCCTTGCGGACCTCGTCGACCGTGAACGCTTCGGCCTTGCGGAAACCGGTGAACATCTCGTCGAAGATCTGGAACGAGTAGTCGACCGAGGGGTCGAGCTGCTCCCCCTTCGAATAGAGCTTCACCGCATCTGCATAGTTACCGCGGGCCCCCTGGTAACGGGCGAGCTTGCCCGCGTCGACCGCCGTCGGGGCGGAGGCGAACCGGGCCTCTTTCTGCTCGATCGTCGTGGGATCGGCGAGGGCGTCCCCGATGTTCGTGAGGAAGTGCGCTTTCTCGTATCCCATCCAGGTATCCATGGTCTCGACTTCGGTGTTCGCGAGGATGTACGTGGGATACCCGTTGACCCGGTACTGCTCCTTGAGCTCCGGTCCCTCACCCTTCTCCGCGTCGACCTTGAACAGGACGACGTCCTCGAGAGCCTTCATCACTTCTGGGTCAGAAGTCGACGAGGAGAGGCTTGTTCTCCTTCGCGGCCAAGGCCTTCGCCTCGGCGAACGTCTCGGGGGAAGCCGCCGCCGTCCCGGCCAGGAGCCCCAAGAGGGCCACGGCCGCGGAAGCAGCGAGGAAGGATCGAGAGATGCTCATACCGGATTCCTTTCGGACGGATGGGAGTTGCACCGGGGAAGGACGGCCATGGTCGCTGATTACGAGTGGCGAGGGCCAGCAAAATCGGCCGGAACCGCCGCCTCCGCCTTACCCTACGGACTTCGGGAGCTGATAGGGACTCTCCTCCCCCGACACCCAGTACGCGTAGGCGTAGGCGTCGCCTCATTGCCCTCTTCGACCTGGAGATACGCTCGCCGGGCGCCCCGCGCAACCCCCCAGGCGAGTAGCCCCTCCGCGAGGCGTGTCCCGTGACCGCGCCCCCGCCGCTCCGGATCCGTCACCAGATCGAAGAGTCCCACCCATTCCGCATCGCTGACGGCGAGTCCACCGGCCACCGGGCCTTCGTCGTCGTGGACGGTGGCGCATGCTCTCGGCCGGCGGATCGCGTCGAGGATCCACCGGAGCGCGTCCCGCCGCTCCGCGGCCAGATCCGTCCACGTGACGATCCGTTCGAACCAGGCGTCCTCGACCCGGTCGGTGAGCTCGAGCGCGGCAGCGGGCGCTCGGGCCGGCCGACCGGTGAGGTCCGCGGTCATGACTCGAGTCGGCGAGCGCAGCACGTAACGTTCGCCCTGGAGCACCGAGACGAGCTCGGACGGTTCGAGCAGCGGGGTTGCGCGGAACAGCGGCCGCAGGTGCCGAGCCCGAAAGAGCTCCTCGCACTCGCGGACTCTCTCCCGGAGGTCCCCGCTCACCGAGCCCATCGGATTCACGGAGTTGGCTCGGCCGGTGTGGCCGCCGGCGAAGCGGACGAGCCAGCCTCCGATCCGAATCTCCTCTCGTGCGGGCCAAGCGCGGAACGCCGCTCGTTCCAGTCGCCGGACGAGGGCGCGGTCCGCGGTCACTTCCCGGGCAGCGGCGGGAAGTCGTGGAGGATCTTGCGGACGATGTCGAACATCTGGTCCTCGGAGTGCCGGACTTCCGCCCGGATTCCCTCCGCCCATCCGCGCCAGACCACTTCGTCCAGCTTTCGATCGACGAAGTCGAGAACGAGGGTCCCCTCCTTGTAGCGCGCGTAGCTCGCACCCCCCGGGTAGTACCCGTAGCTGTAGACGTCGACGACGTCGCGCAGGTGCAGCCAGTAGACGACGATCAGGTCGCCCTGCCCCGCCTCGACGGGCCGGAGACCCTCCGGCTCGAGCTTGGCGGTCACCGCGCGCCTGATCCGTTTGTCGAGAAAGACGCGGTTGGAAACGGCGGGGGCGGTTTTCTCATCCTCGGGGCTCGCGGCGAACTCGAACGTCCGGTACGCCGCGAAGTCGACATCCCGGTCCCAGTCGGTGGCGACGTGAAGGGACGAGCACCCGGTGAAGAGGAACGAAAGAAGCAGCAGCAGAGGCAGGACCGCGGACGGTCGGGACGAGCTCATGAGGGTCCTCCCAGGGGTGGCGAGGGCGGCCGGGGGGCGGCGCCCCCCGGCCAGTGTACCTCACCGTGCGGTCGCGAGGCGACGCGACGCAGAGGTCAGGCGACCACCCGGATCGTGAGGCGGTTCGAGTCCTTCGTCCCGAACGCTCCCCCCTCGAGCACGAGATGGACGGTTCCGGGGCGGCCGAGGAACGGGAAGTCCGCGGCCCGGAGCCGGACCTCCAACGTCACCCGATCGCCGGCCGAGAGCTTCTTCACTTCCGGCTTCTCGCCGCGGCCGAGCACGGTCTCGCTCCACTGGTGATCCAGGACGCGGAGACGCAGGTGCTCCGCCGAGAGATCTCGCGGGACCTCGCAGACGCCGGTGCCCGTGTTCTCGAACGTGACTTTCAGAACGAGGTCGTCCCCCGCCCGCAGTTGCTTCGCGGTCGCGTCGATCCGGATCCGCACGGAGGCCGCGAACCCCGGCGCGGCATCGTCTTCCTTCTTCTCCTGCGGTCGAACGAGGACGGGCGTGGTCGGCTCGCTCGCGACCGGGACGTCCACGAACCCGGCTTCGCCGGGAGACCTCTCGAAGGAGCTGACGTACCCGAGGGCCCGGAGCTGGTCGGTGGGAGCTGCCTTGGCCGTCGCGCGGTACTGCGACATCCGGCCCGCCGTCACCACGATCTCCTCCCCGTGGAGCTCACCGAACACGCCCTCGTAGCTCACACCCTCCGGCATCTCGACCGGCACGCGAACCGTGCGCGGGTTCCCGTCGGAGACGACGAGTTTCTCCTCGACGGCGACGAAGGACGTGTACTTCGTGACGAGCCGGTGGTCGAGCCCGAGCTGGGTGATCTCCTCCACGAGCGCTGCCTGCTCGCCGTGCACCATCGCCCGTTGGAGGTCGCTGATTCGCGCTCGCGCCCAGAGGCTGCCGATCGCCGGGTTCCCCGACTCGCGCGCCGGCAGCTCGAGCTCGATGCGATCGCGCCACTCGCGCCCCGCGATCTTGCCGCGGATCTCCAGTTTCCCCCGCGCCGCGTCGTCGTAGCGGGCGTGGATCGTCAGCGGCCGCCCCACGAACAGGTCCGGGACGCGCGCCGGATAGACGTCCGCCACCTCGACGCCGTTCCAGACGAGCTCGATGTCCGTGAGGTACGGGCTCCGGATCCGGTCGTAGAACTTCGCGACCTCGCTCGAGACCTCGCTCCCCGGCAGAAAGGGTTGTCGTTGCCGATGTAGCCGTCCGTCAGGAACATCACGATGCGAAGACGGTTCGCGTCGCGCGGCGTGTCGAGCGCCGCCTTGATTCCCTCGATCATCATGGTGCCGCCGGAGCCCCTCAGCTGCTCCAGGTAGGCGATGCCGTCGCGCACGTTATCCGGCGTGCACGCGAGCGGCGTGGGCGAGAGCCCGGAGGCGTTCGTCGAGAAGCGAATGATCTGGAACGTGTCCGACGGGTTCATCTGTCGGAGCGCGTGCCGGGTGAGGCCCTTGGCCGCCGCCATCGGCTCGCCGGACATCGAGCCCGAGCAGTCCAGCACGAAGATCATCTCCTTCGGCGTGATCTTGGAAGCCGACGGCGCGATCTCCGGATGCAGCAGCACGGTGACATAGCCGTTGTCGCCGTCGTGGTTCGTGAGCACCGCGGTCTCCGGCGTCTCGCCGGCGACCCGCCAGCGCAGCACGAAATCCTTGTTCGGGATCGTGTCGAGATCGTTCAGGGTAATCGTCGCCCGCGCCTTACCGTTCCGGACGACGCGGACGGCGTGCGTCGCGCTCTTCAAATCCTCGAAGGGCACGCCGGATTCGAGATCGACGGTGATTCCGATGTCATGACCCGAGCGAACGGTCGGCGGCAGGAACGGCGGATTGATCCGGTTCGCGTCCGGAACGCCCGGCGCCGGACGTAGCGTCGGCTCGCCCCCGGCCGGGACGACGTCCGCGGGGGCACCCGGCGGGATGAACCGCGGCCCGACGACCATCGGAAACGCGAGCTCGTACGACCCCTTTTCGTAGTCGAGCGTTTCGACGTAGACGAGCGTGATCTCGATCTCGTTGCCGGGAAGAATGTTCGCGACCGACTGGGTGAAGATGTTCGCGCGCTCTTGCTCGAGCAGCGCCGCGACCTTTCCTTGCGCCTTCGCGGTCTCGTAGATGCGGCGAGCCTCCGCGCGCCGGTCGATGACACCGCGAATCACGCGCTCACCGAGGCGCATCGTCAGGTCGTTCACCGCCGCCTCGTGCGGCAGCGGAAACACGTAGACCGCTTCGATGGTCTCTTCGTAGGGATTGGCGAACGTCTGCGTGACCTCGACCCGGGTGACCGGTCCCGAGACCTCCGCGTGGACCTCCGTGTGCTTCAGGGGGAAGTCCTTCTGCACCGGCCGGCCGTCGACCACGACGTGGAGTCCACCGGTGCCGCAACCCGTCCATCCTTCGGGGACCGGAACGGGGGTGTTCGATCGACCGTTCGCGAGGCCCGAGGCGGCCCCGAGCACGACCGAGAGTGCCGTGAGCATGAGATTCCGTTTCATGATTCCTCCGAACCTGCCGTCCGGGCCCCGGGGGGTTCCCGGGGCCGCGGGGGGGCCTTTGGAGGGAATACCGGCGGGCTCCCCGTTTATTCCCGGTCGTTCGAGCGTTGACCGTCGCGGCCGGCCGGTCGAGATTCGGTGGACGGCGGAATAGAATCGACGGCCGGTCGGTATTACGGGGTGAGATGCGAGGTTGAGCGAACCAGCGGCCGAAGACCGGAGCTTCGAGGAGGAGCCGACCGACCGGGACCTGGTATTGCGGTCCCGGAGCGGGGACCAGGCCGCCTTCGGCACGTTGGTCCGGCGCCACCAGCGGCGCATCTTCGGACTGGGGGTCCGACTGCTGGGGGGCGTCGCCGACGCGGACGATCTCGTGCAGGAGACGTTCCTCCGGGCCTGGCGGGCGCTCGATCGCTTCGACGAAGACCGACCGCTCGCCCCGTGGCTCGTGAGGATCGCGACGAATCGCGCTCTCAACGTCCTGGACTCTCGCAGCCGGCGCACGGCCGATGAGCTGACCGAGACGATTCGTTGGGAGGGCCCTTCACCGGAAGAGGACGCGGAGCGTTCGCGTCTTCGCGAGGAGATCATGAGAGCACTCGATCAGCTGCCGAGCGACCAGCGAACGATTCTGGTGCTGCGCGCCTTCGAGGGTCTCTCCTATCGCGAGATCTCCGAGTCGCTCGACGTCCCGATCGGGACCGTCATGTCGCGGCTGGCGAGGGCGCGAGAAGCCGTTCGCAAGAGGGTGAAGCGATGAACGAGTGCAGCGAGCTGCGAGAACTGCTTTCCGCCTACCGCGACGGCGAGCTCTCGGCGGAAGAGGCGCGCCGGATCGAGGAACACCTCGGGACGTGCCCGGACTGTCGCGACGCCCTCGCGACGGACGAACGCGCCGAGACCGCGCTCGCCGACGGCCAGGTCGCGCGAACCGAGGCCGAGTGGGAAGCGCTGAGTCTGCGCGTCGAACGGGCGGTGGCGAAGGAGGCCGAGGCCCTTCGACCGGTGGCGTCCGTGGGCGCCTGGCGCCGGTTCTTCCGGTCGCTGACCCCGGCGCGGGTCGCATTCGGCTCGATCGGCACGCTCGCCGCCGCCACTCTGATCTTCCTCCTGCAGCCGTGGCAGGAGGAGCTCATGCCCGATCCCGAGTCTACTCTATCGCGGGCCCCGTCTCCGGAGGCCACGGAAGACGAGAAGTCGCCGGACCCGGAGGAGCGGCTCCGGGCTCTCGGCTACGTCGCGGGAGCGGATGCTCCCGCCGCGTCGGCGGCGGCGCCCGAGGTCGTCGCCCGTCGGGACACGCGGCCCGTCGCGAACCAGCCACCGCTCGAGTCCCCTCTACTGGCGAAGGTGAAGCTGTCGGACCCGTTTTCGAAGGAGGAGCAGACGAAGCCGAGCTCACCGGCCCTACGATCGGAGCCCGAGAAGGGCATCGACGAGTTCGACTTGGTGGACCGATACGCGCCCCGCGGCCGGGTGCCTCTCGATCTCGATCAGCTCGCCGGGGTCGACCTCGTAGAAGAAGTCGTCGTCACCGCTGGACGGCAATCGTCGGACGCGGCTCTCTCGTCGCGGATCGCCGCGGGACCGTCGTTCGCGCCCGCCGCGCCCGCCGGCGGGGCTCAGTCACTGCAGGACGTGAGCGATTGGGTTGCGCGCGGAGAAGAGGGGCGGATCTCGGGCGTCGCGGGCTTCGCAGAGAAGAAGACGATGCGCGTTCAGTCGAACGAGGCGGGCGCGGCGGCCGCGCCGAGCGACGTCACGATCCTCCCGCGGGCGCTGTCCCGAGCGAACGCATGGATCTCGCAGGGGAAGGTCGAGAGTGGCCGCGAGGGGCTCGCACTTCTGACCGGGGACTTCGAGGGGAACGAGCTGCGCGAAGAGGCCTGGACCACGCTGCTCGATCTCGACGCGGGGGTAGCGCTCGGCACAAAGCGGACTGACGTGATCCTCCCCATCGCGTTGTCGTTCGACGCCTTCCTCGAGACCTACCCGGAGAGCGAGACCGCGGAAGCGATCCGCGACCAGCAGGTCCGGGTCTGGGCCCATCTCGCGTCGATCGACCCGGATTTGTTCTGTGCCGCGGCGCTTGAGCGGGCGAAGGAATGGGAAGCCTCGCTCGGGAACTGGGTGCCGTTCGAGACTCGCATGGTCGTCGCTCGCATGCGAGATGGCCCCTGCACCGAGTGATGGAGTGATGGAATGGGAGAGCCCCCCGGCGTCGACGCGTCGGGGGGCTCTCGCGGATCGAGGCGCGTGGGGCGTTCGCGTCCCCCGGTCCTCAAGACTCTTCGACTTGGATCTTCTTGATCAGAGCTTCTTCGCTCAACTTCTCGTCCGCATAGGCACGAAGGTCGGCCATCTTGACCTTCATCGTCAGCCGGTCGATGCTCTTCTCGTCGAAGAGCTCGGCCCGCCGCAGGCGCGCCTCGATCTCGAGCCACTCGTCGTCCTTCGCGAACGCGAGCACGTCGCCGAAGTCGAGAATCGTGTCGGTGATCTCCACCTTGCCTCGGCCATAAAGGCGCTCCTGCTTCTTCAGGTGGCGATCGCGCCACTTCTTCGAGTCATCCTTCGCGTCGGTGACCTCTTCGCCACTCGAGTCGAGAATGATCACGCGCTCGTCGTGGTCCCAGGCCCAATCCCACCAGTGGTGCTTGCCGCCGTGCCCGCCGCCCACCAGCGACACGTCGAACGTGACGATTACCCCTTGGCCCTCGATGTACGAGCCACGGGCTTCTTCACTGCTCTGAACCAGCCAGTTCGGGCTGTCGACGAGCATCTGGTCGACCATCGCCTCGAACACCCGGATCTGCTTTCGAATCTTGCGGGTCTTGGAGCTGGCCGATGCCTCGGAGGCGAGCCCCGCCACCATGACCAGGACTCCCAGCGTCCCGATCCAGCGGAGGGCCCGGCGGCTTCGCGTGCTCACAGTCGTCTCCTCGCGTTCCCGGTGGTTGATCGGCCCCCTCAGCGGGACCTCGATCACTCATCGGATAGGACGAGAAGCGTGAGCCAGCCGTTCAATGCCGCCCGGCGCCCGGAGAGCCGCCGGGAGGGATCCCTAAAAGAAGAGCTTGGCGAGCCCCAGAATGCCCTGTTTCCAGGGAACCCGGTGGGACACGCCGGAGGCGTTCTGGAAGCTCTCGAGATTCTCGAGATACCACTCGAAGTTCCGGAGGAGCGCATCCTGATTCGAGTACTTCGGCCGGTAGCCGAGGATCCGCTCGGCCTTCTCGATCGAGACGAAGGAGTCTTCACAGGCCGTCTCGTACACCCATTTGTAGAGAGGCGAGAGCCGGAAGAACTCGAGAATCCGGAGTGTCCCGATCGTGAGCCAGGCCGGCGTGGGAACGATCTTCTTCCCGAAGCCGGCCCGATCGAGCACCGCCTGCCAGTCCTCTCTCATCGTGGCGAACTCCTTCGCTCCGATGTTGAAGACGTCGTCCACCTTCTCGCGGGGCAGCGTGGCGGACAGCCAGATCGCGTCGCAGAGATCCTCGACGTCGAGGAGCTGGTAGCGGTTCTTCCCGCTCCCGATCATGGGAAAACCGCGACCGTCCTTCGCCCAGTCGTAGAGCAGTGCGAAGACCCCGAGCCGCTCCGGGCCGATGAACGATTTCGGACGGATGATCGGAACGCACATCCCTCGTTCGCGGAAGCTCGCGCACGCGGCCTCCGCTTCCACCTTCGAGATCCCGTACGGACCCACGCCTTGGAGCTGGTCGTCCTCCAGCAGTGGATGGTGATCGGGGATCCCGTACACGGCGGTCGAGGAGACGTGGATGGCTCGCGGCACGCCGTGCGCGGCCGCCGACTCGTACACCGTCCGCGTGCCGTCGATGTCGGTCGAGAAGATGTCTTCCTTCTTGTAGAGCGGAAGGGCCGCCGCCGTGTGCACGACGCAGTCGATCCCTTCCATGGCCCCATCGACCGCCGC
>JALGZO010000152.1 GCA_025774865.1 bacterium
ATGGTCGTGGACGGCACGTTCAACAGGACAGTCGACTGGTCCCTCGTGGCCGTCGAGGTCCTGCCCGCCGTGGTCGGGGACTCGCCTGACATCGCGGTCACCCCCGGGTCGCACGACTTCGGGAGCGAGGTCGCGGGCAGCGGCACCGCATCGCACACCTTCGTGGTCACCAACCAAGGAACGGCGGACCTGAATGTGATCTCCGTAGTGCTCACGGGTCCCGATGCGGCCGAGTTCTCGATTGACGCCGGAGGGGGTACCTTTCTCCTCACGCCGGGACAGACGCGGGACGTGGACGTGTCCTTCGCGCCGGCGACTGTCGGCTCGAAGCAAGCGACCCTCCGGCTCGCCAGCAATGACCCGAACGAGAGCCCCTTCGACGTCGGCCTCGCCGGCACCGGCGTCGCCAGCCCCACGCCCGACGTCGCGATCCTGCCCCTGTCCCACGACTACGGCGACGTCGTGGAAGGATCGCGGTGACCGGCACGTCACTCGTGGGCGCCGACTCCGGCGAGTTCACGATCGACAGCGGCGGCGGCGCGTTCACGCTGGCGCCGGGTGAAACGCGCGATGTGGCCATCAGCTTCCGTCCGACCGGACTCGGTGCGAAGGGCGCGACGTTCCGGGTCGTGAGCGACGACCCCGACGAAGGGGTCCTGGACGTGGCGCTTTCCGGGACGGGCATCGAAGCGCCGACCGGTGGGCTCGAGATCGTGCTCGAGGAAGTCAGCACCGGCGGTTCAACCGCTTCCGCCCAGGTCGCGACCAGTGGCGCTCTCACCGCCGTCAGCGGTGACACCTATCTCGCCGCGATCGCGACGAAGAAGACCACCGGCGCGATCGACGTGACGGGTCTCGGTCTGGCCTGGACGCCGGTCGTCTCCCAGTGCGGCGGGCGCAACCAGACGGGCATCGAAGTGTGGATGGCCCAGGGTACGCCGAGCGGAAGCGGTCCGGTGACGGCCACGCTCGCCTCGGCGCCGAGCAACGCCGTCATCGTGGTCACGCGCTACTCGGGCGTCGCCTCCGTCGGAAACGTGGCCTCCGGCAACACGATGGGCGAGAGCGGCCCGTGCGACGGTGGCATCGACACCGACACGTACTCACTCATCCTGGGAACCGCGGTTGCGGACGCGGTCGTGTACTCGGCCGCCGCGCTCCGGACCAAGGCGCACGAACCCGGCCCGGGCTGGACGGAGCACGCGGAAGTCCATCAGGGCGACGGAGGAGGAACCGCCGGCGCCGCTGTCATGGACCGGAAGTTCACGACGCCGACGACCGCTACGGTGAACGGCACGTTCAGCAGCACCGTCGATTGGGCTGTCGTGGCTCTCGAGCTCCAGCCGGTAACGACCCTCACCGTGCGGCCGGGAGCACCCGGGAAGGACACGAAGAATGACGACCCGGCCATACCGGCGTCGACGCTCGGCGGCGAGCCTTCCGCCGGCGCGATGGGACACTCCCCCGACGAGCTCGCCCTGCTCGCCACCCGCCCGAACCCGTTCCGTCACGCGGTGACGATCGAGTACAGGCTCCCCGCGGCAACGGCCGTGGAACTCGCCGTCTACGACGTGACCGGACGGCTCGTGCGGCGCCTGGTGAGCGGAGTCGAGCCGGCCGGCGTCCGGGAGATCCGGTGGAACGGCCGCGACGACTACAGCCGCCTCGTGGCTTCCGGCGTCTACTTCGTGAAGATGCAATCCGGGACGAAGGTTCGCCTGCGGCGCCTCATCCTCGCTCGATAAGCCGGCAAAGGCCCGGAAGTCATCGACTCCCGGGCCTCCGAATCGGATAGCGGCGCTCGAGGCGCTCTATCTCGTGAGCACCATTTCCTTCGTGAGACTCTCCCCCGCCGCCTGCAGGCGGTAGAGGTAGACCCCGCTTGCCACACGCCGGCCGGACGCATCGATCCCATCCCAGACGGTGCTGTGCTCCCCGCCTCCCAGGATGCCGTCCACGAGATTCGCGACCCGCCGACCGGTGACGTCATACACCGTCAGCCGGACCGGGCCCTCACGCGACACCGCGAACCTCACCCGAGTCACCCCCCCGAACGGGTTCGGCGTGTTCTGCCAGAGGGCGAGCGAGAGATCCGTCGCCCCGGTGGCCGGTTGGACGTCCGTGGGATTCGCGTTGAGGAGCCAATCGAGAATCCGGTCCATCACCACCACCGCATCACCCGAGGGAATCCCCTCGAATCCCGCACTCATGAAGACCGTCCGGAACGCGCCGGAGTCGTAGCGGATCCCGATGTCTCCGTTCTCTCCGATGAGCCACATCGTACCGACACCCGGGGTCATGGTGGCGGCGAAGTCCGTGAACGGCTGATTCAGATCGAACGCGAGGCCATCTCCGATCGGGTCCCCGGCTACACCGACGGCCGAGGGCGCCCGGGCGAACAGCGTACGCGTCGCGACCCCCAGGTAGTTCTGCGTGAAGTCGTTGATCCCGAGATGGTTGAGGAGACCCTGGCTCGCGATGAAGCAGGAACCGCCTGCGTTCAGGTACGTCTTGAGCTCCTCCTGAGTGTCCGGCTCGATCGTGAAGTTCAGCGCTTGTCCCGTACCCCAGACGACCGCGTCGTAGGTGGCCATCTCCTCCGCCGACGGGTCTCCGGCGGCCAGGACCTCTTGGGTGATGAAGGCGTACCCCGCCCCGTCGAGCGCGTCCTCGAAATGGGTGCCCCAGTTCTCACCCCGGTCGTCGTCCACGTAGAGGATCGCCGTCGTGTTGGAGAACAGGTTGTAGTCGATCACCACCCCCACGCCCGGATTGCTGACCGGTGCCGTGGTGGCGGTCAACGTGCCCAAACCGGGAGTCGCGTCGGGGATCATCCGGATCGTGACGGCCTCCATTTGCCCCTGGCCCATGTTCGGAATCGTGATGGAGTTCGGGTCCGTGACGGCGCCCCATTGGATCTCGCCGTCCCAACCCGCCGGGAGCGCTGATTTGTCGAGCGTCACCGTGACGTCGTCGGCCGTGGAGCCCGTGTACGTGATCTCCGTGTCGAAATCGGCCGGGGTTCCGGACGTGCTCGCGACGACCGGATCCAGGTTGACGACGCTCACGCCGAAGAGATTGAGGGCCTTCGCGGACTGCGAAATCCTCTTCGTCGAGTTCCGCTGGACAAACGCCACGGCGTGGAGATTGCCCACGTCCCAGGAAGGACTGAGCGCGAAGTTCCGGGCGATTTGCTGCTGCTCCCCGGAATTCGATATCGTGAGAACTTCGTCGAAGATCATCATCCGACCGATGTAGTTCCACTTGTCGTTGTTCGTCCTGGGCTCACAGCATTGTGTGATGTCGTCTTCGTAGACGGCGGCTCGGATCCGTGGCTCGTGATGCGCGCCAGGTACTGGCTGCGGGCCTGCGTCGAATCGCCCGCGCCGACCACATGATCGTAACCGTCGAAAAACACGTCCGGCACACCGCTCACTCCGCAGTAGCCAGCCCGGACCGAGCCGCAGCCGTTCGCGAGAGCGCCGGAAGTGTGCCAGTCGATGTGGAGGAAC
>JALGZO010000153.1 GCA_025774865.1 bacterium
AATCCAGAATTCCTGCGGCCCGCTCAAGGTTCGCCGCCCGGCTCTCCGCCTCCCGCCACGTGCGCTCCCGTTTCTCGCGACGCCGCTCGCGGGCGAGCGCAAGCCCTCCGTGGGCCAGAAGGCGGGGAAGATCTCCGAGCTCTCCGACGGCCGCGACCACGCCTTCGATTCCCACCGGCGACCTCAGGGGAACGGCCCAGAGGAGCCCGGCCGAGACCCCGCTCTGTCGAACGGTCTCCCCCTCCCGGACGGCCCGTCGAGCCATGCCGGCCAGATCGATCTCCGGTGCGGTCAGATCGGCCGATGCGGGGCCGCGGACCCTCGCCGCCAACTTGGGCTCGTTCTTCTCGTCCACGAGGAAGATCGCCCCGACCCCGATGCACGACTGCGCGTCGACCGCCTGACGGATCAGCTCCACGACGCGGTCCACGCAGTCCGCGGCCTGTAGGTTCTCGGCGTACACGTCGAGCACGCTCGCCGCCACCCGCGGGTCGATTCCCGGCGTTGCCGGCGATTCCCTCCTCACTTCTTCTCACCTCGTCGTTCTCTCACCACGACGCTTCCGCTCATGCTCTTGCCGTAACGCTTCAGCTCGGACGCGATGTCCGCCACGTGTCCGATGTGGGTGACGGGTCTCCTCGCATTCGTCACGATCGCGACCGTGAGCCCGAGCGACTCGATCTTCATGACCTCCCCGGAACGTCGGCGGATCTTCAGGTAGCCGCGCTCCACGTCCTCGGGCTCGAGCAGGTCACGGGCACTCGTCTGGAAGCGTTCGATGACACGGCGAGAGAGGCCGTCGGCACGGTCCGGGGTGGTCATCGCCACGAAGTCGTCGCCGCCGACGTGGCCGACGAAGTCATCCGGATTGCCGAGCTCGTCGACCACGGTTTGGAGGATTCGGGCCGTCGCCTTGATGACCTCATCGCCTCTCGCGTACCCGTAGTAGTCGTTGAACGCCTTGAAGTTGTCGATGTCGGTATAGATGAAGGCGAACGGTGAGCCCGCGTCGATACGCTGCGTCAGCTCCCTTTCGATCGAGACGTTCCCGGGCAATCCGGTCAGCGGGTTCGCTTCCCGTTGCGATTGGCTCCACGCCAGCACGTTTTGCACGCGCATGAGGAGCTCGGGCATCGAGAACGGTTTCGTGACGTAGTCGTTCGCGCCGTTCTCGAGACCCTTGAGCTTCTCGGTGATCTCGGCGCGCGCCGTCAGGATGATGACCGGAATGTGCCGCGATCCGTAGTCGGCCTTGAGGCGTCGACAGACCTCGTAGCCGTCCAGTTCGGGAATCATGAGGTCGAGCAGCACGAGATCCGGAGGATCGTGCGCCACCATTTGCAGGCCTTCTTGCCCGTTCTCGGCGCACGCCACCTGAAAGCCCGCGGTCTCCAGCTGGAACTGCAGGATCTCGCGGATCGGTGGCTCGTCGTCGACGACGAGGATTCGGGCGCAGTGGCTACCGATGGAGGTCATTTGGGACGCACCTCGAGCGGGACGCGCACTCACACCGGGGCGGATCCGGGTGGGCAAAACCCGTACGGAATTCGGTCTTTCCGGGGTATCGGCAGGGATTCGAAGGAATCGAAGGGGTTTCGGGGTGGGCCCGGGGACGCCGGTGGAGCCAGGTTCCTCCGCAATCCATTGCTTTTAAACGGCTTATGCGGAGAGTTCTACCGCCCGCGTTTCTTCCGCCTCGGAGCCTTGTTGGCGACGGTCGCCAGCGGGAGGTTCGGGTCGGCGTCGAGGCCGTAGTCCGACGTCTCGCCGCGGTCCAGCCGGAGCTTCCCCGCCCAGCCGATCATCGCCGCGTTGTCCCCGCAGTATTCCGTTCTGGGTACGACGAGCCGGAACCGACGCTCGCGGCACGCTTCTTCGAAGGCCCGGCGCAGCTCCCCGTTCGCGGCCACGCCCCCGGCCACCGAGACCACGGGGGCACCCAGCGCGTCCGCCGCCCGCAGGGTCTTCTCCACGAGCACCTCGACCACCGCCGCTTGGAACGACGCCGCGACGTCGAACGCCCGTGGACTCTCCTTCAAGGAGGGCTCGCGATCCAGCAATACGCGAACCGCCGTCTTGATCCCCGAGAAGCTGAAGTCGAGACTGCCAGGCTCGAGCCACGATCGCGGAAAATCGAATGCGGCAGGATCGCCGTCGCTGGCGAGTTCCTCGATGACGGCTCCTCCGGGATACCCGCGGCCGAGCAGCACCGAGACTTTGTCGAATGCCTCCCCGGCGGCATCGTCGCGCGTTCGGCCCACGACCTCCAAGTCTTCGAGCGCCCTCACGTGCACGAGCAACGTGTGTCCGCCGGACGCGACCAGCACGACCGCCGGCGGGGAGAGAGACGCGTCCTCGAGGAACGGCGACAGCGCGTGACCTTCCAGGTGATTCACGCCGAGAAACGGCAGGTTCCGCGCGAGCGCGAGGCCCTTCGCGGTCGTCACCCCGACGAGCAGAGCGCCTACGAGACCCGGCCCCGCCGTTACCGCGATGCCCGTCAGATCGTCGAGCGTCGCTCCCGCCTCGGCGAGCGCCCGATCGAGGACCGGCGGCAGGTGCTTCACGTGCTCACGCGACGCGATCTCGGGAACGATCCCTCCGAAGTCCTCGTGGGCGGTTTGCGAAGCAATCACGTTCGAGAGCACGGTCGCGTCGGCGTCGAGAACGGCGGCCGCCGTCTCGTCACACGACGTCTCGATCCCCAGAATCAAGGCGACGGCTGCACGTCGTTCTTCTGAATCGCGACGACGAGCTCCGGGGGATCGACGGAGAGCACGTGCACATCTCGCGGCAACGGCAACATCGCCATCATCTCGCCGTGCAAGGCCGGAGACACGGTTCCGGCCGGGTGATCCGGGCCGGCCGGCGGGTCTCCATTCGTCCCTTGGTGCGCCGGCGCCGTCACGAGCGGGAAGGAATCTTGCGGGGCGAAGACGATTTCCCGCCCGCCCGTCTGTTTGAAGCGGAGGGAAGAAGTTCCCAACGACCAGTCCGCGGCGCTGAAGACGAGCGACGAAACCTCCCGGGCCGCCACCTCGACGATGCTACGGGCGCCGGAGATCTGGATGTCGACGGTGCGAGGATGGAACGCGCTCCGCCAGTTGCCATTCGGAAGCTGAGCGACGGCGAGTTCGACGTCTTCGATCGTCCGAATGACGAGTGGCTCGATCGTGATTCCCACCTCGACCGTTTCAGGTGTGACCTCGACCGTGCCGGCGTCGGGCCGCGCGAGCTTCGCCTTCTTCCGCACGGTACTCCGGTTTCCATCGATGTCGATTTCCCGGGTCGAGAGCAGTGCGATCTCGTCGACGATGCGGCGGGGGCCCTTCACCCGGGCGATCGGCGGGTTCACGAACGTCTTGCCCACCTGAGTGTAGCGCGGCGCCGGGTCCCCGATGATGTTGGCCATGATCGGAACGTCTCGGATCACCGTCTCGTCGAACTCCACCCGGATGTGCGTGGGCTCCACGACGGTCACGCTTCGCACGGGAGCGTCTCTGGGGACGTTCGCGTCGGTGCCGCTGATGGCGACCGTGTTCTGGCCGATCTGGCTACCCGACAGATCCACTGAACAGACCACGTTGCGAAGCGTGTACCGGAGGAACTTTCCCTTGCCGTTGACCCGCATCCTCACCTCGGTGGGGAGCGCTTCGACCGGCGTGAGACCTTCAGGTCGGTGCTTGTACTCGATCGGGAATACGAGCGTCTGCGGGAACTCGATCTGGTTAGTGACGGTGAACCACACCCCGATCGCGATTACCAGCGAGAGCAGCTTGGCGCCTGCATTGCGAGTGAGCCGTTGGGCCCAGAGCTTCCACTCCAACGCGGATGGTCCTTTCGGGGGTGCGGCCAGATCGACGCGCGAGGCCGCGACGACGGCCGAGGCGGGCAACTTCCCGTCGCGTTGCATGTTATCCGGCGGATCACGATGAGACAACTGCTTCCCGCACGCGGCGCCATTTCGCGGGTCGCAAGCCGATCGACCGTTCTCGCTAGTCCTTGCATCGGTCCTGCGACCGCACCCATTGACCACTCTTCATCACGGGAACCGGGAAGTCTGCGACCGCGTGCAGAGCACGATCACTCGTGATCAACGCGTCAGCGTCCGCCGCGACGGCGAGATGGAGAAACTTTTCGTCGGAGACGTCGGAGCACCGGAAGCCGGAGTCCGGAATCCCGTCCAGCTGCTCGGTTCGCTCGGGATCTTCCAGCAGGTCGAACAGCGCCTGCTTACGCCTCGCGGGAACGGGAAGGCGGCGCAAGGTGGCCCGGATCTCGCGGACGACCGGCGGCGAAACACAGACTCGGACCCTCCCGGTGCGCCAGCGTTCCAAGATCTCGGCGGGCCCGGGCGCCTCGGGTCGGAACAGGTGCCCGACGAGGAGGTTCGTGTCGATCACGATGCGAGGCGTCGGTACGGACTGACTCACTCGTCGAGGGTGTCCATCGCGCGCTGCACGCCTTGGCCGACCTCGTCCGATGTCTCCTCGGTCGTAGACGGCTCGTCCAGCGCCTCGTTCGCGTAGTCCAGGACCATCAAGTGAAGGCGGTCCTCCAGCTCCATCAACCAGGCCGGGGACCGTAGCGGTCGTGTCCACTCGTTCTCGGCCAGGAGGCGGCGCTCGGGGCCGAGCACCACATCCACCTCGAGCGACTTCCGCCACTCGGTCGGGGGCGCGCTCGGGTCCTCTTCAACGCGATGGCGGTCGAGCGGGAACGCGGACAGCCACTGCCAGAAGTCCAGGTACTCCGCACCGTCCATGACCCGGTAAATCGGCACCGACGCTCCGGCGGTGCGGACGGCTCCTCGGACGCGGACCTCCCCCCCCATTTGCAGAACCTCGATCTCCCAACCTTCCTTGGAGAGGCCGGTTCCGCTCGTAGTTCGAAACCGTACCAGGAGCGCGTCCGGGAGGGGATCGTGGACCCGCTCGGCGTCCGCATCGACGTTCGCGTCGGGCTCTGGCGCCCGGGACTCGCACCCGAGCGCGGCGAGTGCGGCGAGCGCGGCGAGCGCGGCGAGCGCCGCCGGCGTCACTGGGAAGGACCGGCTCACCCGAGCGCTCCGACCGGGAGCGCCTCCGCGAACAACGCCTCCACGGCGAGGCGTGGCTCGACGTGGGCGTCGAGATCCGACAGCGCGATCTCCGTTCGTTCGAAGAGCCCCTCCCAAGTCCGTGGGGGGAGAAGCGCCGCGAGCTCGCGAATTCGACTGGGATCGAGACCGCTGATCGCCGGTGCCTGGGCGACGGCGCTCGCGACGACGAGGTCACGAAACGCGAGCGCCAGGAGCTCCAAGAGGATGCGCGCCTCCACCCTCAGCGCGTCGCGGGTTTCCGCTCCGGCCGCCTCTTCCGAGAGGCGGCGACCTGAAAGCCCGAGCACCTTTCCGAGATCTCCGGCGGCGATCGCCGGGAGGATCTCTCCGACGAACCGAGTGCGCGATTCGAGGTCCAGGCCGCGGAGATCCAGCGCCGCCCCGACGCTGCCTCCCGCAAGCGCGACGATGGGCGGGATCTGGGAGGCGCCGACCCCCTGCGTACCGAGGAACCGCCCCAGGTCTTCGGCGGTGATGGAGTCGAAGACGACGCGGGCGCAACGGGACCGGGTCGTGGACAGCAGGGACAGCGGCTCCGACGTGATGAGAATGAGCAAGGTCGAAGGAGGCGGCTCCTCCAGGGTCTTCAGGAACGCGTTTTCCGCGGCGTCGGTCATCTTGTGCGCGTCATCGACCACGACGACGCGCCATCCGCCACCGGACGCGGTCCTGAGAATGGTGCCGACATTGCGAAAGTATTCGCCGTCACCCTTGCCGTTGATGAGCTCGATTCCGAGGTTGCGCCGGTAGAGCGCGGTCGACGTGCCGGGCGAGAAGAGGCGGCGCGCAATCCCGACGGCGTCGGCCGTGGACTTGCGCGACCGCTGGAGACTGGCCAGCGACCGCTCGAGGACGTCGGCAAACGGGATTCCCTTCCGTCCGAGGAAGTTGTCCGGATTCCGGACGATCAGATCGATGACGTCGGCGCCCGAGGCCTGGGTGGCCACGCCGGAAATCCATCCCTCGTTCTGCAGGATCTCGTACCCGGCGAGGAGGGCGGATTCGTCGCGTTCCGGCTCCAGAAGGTCGCCGCGCCGGATAGGGCGCGGCTTCTCCAGATCGGAATAGAGGAGGAAGCTGGCGTGGGCCCCGCGATCGAACCGAGCGCGCTGCTCGGAATCCTCTCCGGCGATGAGCTCCCGAGCGAATGCGGTCGCGACGGTGCGCTTGCCCACCCCTTCCGGTCCGGAGAAGAGCAGTGCGTGCGGGAGACGATCGGCTGCCGCCGCGTCCCGCAATCTTCCGAAGACGGCGGCGTGGCCGAGGATCCCGCTCACGCCGCCGTCCTTCGAGCGCGGCCGGCCGCACACAGGTCGAGCACGAGCTCCTCGAGAACCTCGCGCGCGCCGGCGGCGGCGCCCGTCTTCACGTCGAGATCCGCCTGTCGGAGGCGGACGAGCGTGCGCCGAAGCTCGTCGAGCTCGCGGTTCTGGGCCGCCTCGAAGCGCTTGAATCCGGCGAAGGGGTGGATCGTGGTGACGTCGTCGGGCCCCCGGCCGAACGCTCCCGACTCGAACGTCTTGGCGGCCCGGGCTTGGAACGAGCGCATGTCACGGAACGCCGGCCGCCCGCCTTGCTCCCAGAGGAGACGAGCCTGGAGGACGTGCCGCGCCTGGCGGACCAGCAACGTCAGAAGAACGAGGGGGTACGTCCCGGTCGCGAGCAGATCCTCCACGAGCGTCATCGCCCGTATCGGGTCCCGTTTCGCCACGGCTTCCGACACGTCCCAGATGGCGTCCTCTCGCGACTTGCCCACGAGGTTTTCGAGATCCAGCGCGGTGATCTCTTGCTGATCCAGACAGTAGAGGAGCGCCTTGTCGAGCTCGCGGCGGAGCGCCTCCATGTTCGGACCGACTCGATCCAGAAGGAGGGCGGCGGCATCGGAGGAGAGCTTCTTCTTGTCCTCTCCGGCCTTCTCGCGAAGCCAGACGGTGAGAGTCTCGGGGCGCTGTTCGTTGAGCTCGATTGCCGCCCCCCGTTTCGCCAGCCCCCGGTACCCCTTCACGCGTTTGTCGATCTTGTCGCCGGGAGCGGTGCCGGGCGCCACGAAGACCAGCGCGCTGCCGGCTCCGATGCCTGCGTCCAGGCTACCGAGGAGGCGGTCGGCGTCGGTGCCGGTGAGGAGGTGCGCGAAGTTGCGCACCACGATCACCTTCGCCGAGGCGAAGAGCGAAAGCGTGGCGACCGGTTGGAGCACCACATCGGGCGAGCGGCCGGCGGCGTCGACGCGTTCCACCTCGGCCTGGCTCGTCGTCGCGAGCGCGTCCACGATCGCCTCGGACGCGGTCCGCACGAGGTACGGCTCCGAGCCGAACACGAGATAGACGGGCCTCGGCTTGCCCTGCTTGATGGCGGCGAGCTCGCCGGCGAGCTCCTTCGCGCCTTCGATCGCCATGGTTCTCCGCTTCGGACGAACGGGGGATCTGACCCGGTGCGGCATGATAGCGGATCAGCGTCTCTCTTGTCCGCTGGCCTGAGCTTCAGCCGGGGCGCGCCTGACCGCCGCTGTCCGAAGGAGGGAGGCCGCGGGATCTCGGGTCCGACTAGCGGGGGCGGACCCGCAGTCGCTGGCCAGTGAAGATCTGGTCGCTGTTCAAGTTGTTCGCGCCCTTGAGCGAGTCGACGTCCATCGCGTACGCCTGCGCGATCTGCGATAACGACTCGCCCGTCGAGACCGTGTGCATCGTCCACCCGAGACGCGGAATCTCGACTTCCTCGCAGTACATCACGATGCCGTCCACGAGAGCTCTGATGTAGCGCGCTCGGTCCGCGGACGATCGGAAGAAGTGGACATCATCGGAGTTCGTGAGGAATCCGGCTTCCACCAGAACGGCCGGGATGAAGAGGGACTTCAGCACGCCGAACCCCGCCTGCTGCACGCGACGCGTCCGCATGCCTCGCAGGCCCGTGATGTTGTCGGTGATGAGCGTCGCGAGCCGCTGGCTGCGCTCGACCGAGTCGTGCTGCCGGAGATCGACGAGCATGCGCCCCAGGGCGTCGGCGGTGTCGAGGTCGCGTGGCGGCACGCCGCCGACCAGATCCGCCGAGTTCTCGGCGTGCACGAGCTCCTTCGTGGCGCGGTCCTCCGCGCCCCGAAGCGACACGAAGAACACCTCCGTCCCGCGCGCCGATCTCGCCGAGGCGGCGTTGAAGTGCACGCTGACGAAGAGGTGGGCGCCGCGCTCCTCCGCGATCTCCCGCCGGCGGCGCAGGCTCACGAAGTAGTCACCGTTGCGCGTGAGCTCGGCCCGGTAGCCACGGCGGCGGTCCACTTCGGTCTGCAGCTCTCGAGAGAACGTCAGGGCGAGATTCTTCTCCTTCAGGCCACCCGGATTCCGGCGCCCGGGATCCTCGCCGCCGTGGCCGGGATCGATCATCACGATGAAGTCTCCGAACGCGTCAGGTCCGAGGTTGCGCTCGACCCTGGGTCGTGACGGATCGGGTGCCGGAGACGGCCGCTTCACGTCGACCACGATGCGATTCGGCTTCGCCCCGAACTTCTCCAGCGCAAACACGTCGTAGCGGGCGGCGGAGTCGAGATCGAGGACCACCTGGGCCTTGCCGCTGTTCTCCAGCACGTTGAAGCGGACGCGCCGGATCAGGCCGTCCTCGATCCGGATCGGGTCCAGGCTGAATCGGAAGCGGCCCCCGGCGACGTCGACTGCGATTCGGTGCGGATCCACGAGATCACGATGGCGGTAGGACGCTGGACCGTCGAGGTCGAGTACGATCCGGGTGTGGTCCGGGGCGGACCAGTGCCGGATTGCGAGGATGTTCGTCGCGGCCGAGGAGGACGGACCGAGCAGCGCCACCGCGAACAGCGTTGCCGCGACTGGCCGCCGAACGCGGGTCGACGCCCGAGATTTCACCCCACCACCCATGCCCATCTCCCCCTCGGGACCGCGAGAGCCTAGAGAGACCGCCGTGCGCGGTCAAGCGCTCCGACACGGGCTGAAACCCCCGGGCGGAGCCCCGGTTCTCGACCCGGGAGGCGTTCGCAACCACTTGCGGCAACGCCGGTTCCGAGAAGGCCGGGGGCTCTTCGGCTCCCCTTGCCATGATAGTTCATTGTTCATATAGTACGAAATATGAATAGTCCGAATCATCGCCCGAAGGCGCTGCGACTCATCTCACCTCTACACCGCGCGAACCGGCAGATGGCGATCTACCTGGAGGGGCAGCTCGTCGACCTCGGCGTCTCGGCCCCGGAGGCACACATCGTTTCCTACGTGCACGCCTACGGACCCTGCCGGGTCGGCGAGCTCGTGCGTGTGTTCGGGTACAAGAAGCCGACGATGACGAGCATGCTCGACCGCCTCGAGCGGAAAGATCTGATCCGGCGGGAGCTGAATCCGAACGACCGTCGGTCGTTCGTGGTGAACACCATCGAGAAAGGAGCCGCACTCGCGAAGGAGGCACGCAATCGCGTGGAGAAGCTGGACCGGAGAATTCGGCGCCGGGTCTCGGCCGAGGATCTCCGAGGGTTTCTGAATGTGGTCGACGCAGTGACGGAGACCACGGGAGTCAACGTCCGAGAGGACGCCACGGGCGAAGGCCCACCAAAGAGGAGATAACGCAATGCACGGAACCACGCTCAAGGTCCAGCACGGACTCACGGGATACGTGATCGAAAAGAACATCGAGGGGCTCGACCACGAGGACAGCCTGACCCAGCCGCAGCCGGGCGGGAACTGCGCGAACTGGGTGCTGGGCCACATCGTGAGCGCTCGGAGCACCGCTCTCGGTCTCGTCGGCAAGACGCCGATCGCGGCGCCGGAGACGTTCGCCGCCTACGGCAATTCCCCCATCAAGAGCGAGGCGAGCGCGCTTCCGTGGAACGAGCTCGTGGAGATGTTCCGGAAGGCGCAGAAGCCGTTGGAAGAGGGGCTCGATTCGATCACCGACGACACGATGAGCCAGCCCGCACCATTCAGTCCGACCGGCAACCCCGACGAGACCATCGGGTCTTTGCTCGCCGCCATCGCGTTCCACGAGGCGTATCACGCGGGGCAGCTCGGGCTGCTGCGCCGGCTGGCCGGGCGCGAGGGTGTGATGAAGGGCCCGGAAGCCGCCACCGCTTAGACCCCACTTTCGATTCGGGGGGTCACGTGGTCAGCCACGCCCCCCCGGATCCTTCGCGTCGCGTCCCCCGCGATCGCACCCCGCCTCCCGAGCCGTTTCCGAGCTTGATCTGGCCGCCCGTGCGCGCGCACGATGGGCAAGCCCTTCGGAGAATCGGGTCCGCGACTGTCTGGGGGACGAAGGCCACACGGGCCTTCGAGCAGGTCTCCGGCTGGATACCCCGAAAGACATTTGTTCGTACAGCGTCCCCACGTTCCGCCCCGAACCTCCGGAGGACCGTATGAACCGCCCCCCGACGCTCGCCGTCGTCGCCTTCGGCACCTGTCTCCTCGGTCTCGCCACCACCGGCGCCGCCGACTCGAACTACGTACCCGATCAGGTCATCCTGAAGTTCAGGGACGGCACGACCCCGATCGAGCAAGCCGAGGTCCTCGCCGAGCTCTTGTCCACGGACCTCGAGCACTTCGAGCGGATCGACGCGCACCTCGCGACCATCTCCGCGATGCCGGTCCCGCAAGCCGTCACCAACTACAGTAACCACCCGGCCGTCGAATTCATCGAGCCAAACTACATCGTGAGCGTGTTCGGGATACCGAACGATCCGCTCTTCGACCAGCTGTGGGGGATGCACAACACCGGCCAGACCGGCGGAACTCCGGGCGCCGACATCAGCGCGACGATCGCGTGGGACATCGTCACCGGGACGCCGGATGTCGTGATCGGCGTCATCGACACGGGCGTGAACTACCTGCATCCGGATCTCGCCGACAACATCTATACGAACCCGGGCGAGATCCCCGGAAACGGCGTCGACGACGACGACAACGGATTCGTCGACGACGTCCGGGGATGGGATTTCCTCCACGAAGACAACGATCCCATGGACGACCATTTTCATGGGAGCCACGTCTCGGGCACGATCGGCGCGGTGGGCAACAATGGTCTGGGTGTCGTCGGGGTCAACTGGTCCGTCCGGATCATGCCGCTGAAGTTCCTCGACGCGGGCGGATTCGGCACGACCGGCGACGCTATCCAGTGCATCGAATACGCGACGATGATGGGTGTGCATCTCACGAGCAACAGCTGGGGAGGCGGGAGCTTCTCGTCGGCGATGGAGATGGCCATCGAGGACGCCGGTGCGGCCGGAATCTTGTTCATCGCCGCCGCCGGCAACGACGGCGCGAACAACGACGTCTTCCCTCACTATCCGTCGAGCCATACGGCCGAGAACATCATCGCCGTGGCCAACACGGACCACAACGATCAGCTCTGGCCGAGCTCGAACTACGGGCTCACGAGCGTCGACCTCGGCGCTCCGGGAGTGAACGTTCTGAGCACGGTCCTGGGCACCGGTTTCGGTCAGGCTACCGGCACTTCGATGTCCACTCCGCACGTCGCGGGGGCGCTCGGTCTGATCTACGACCGGTTTCCCGCGATCTCGGGTGCGGACGCGAAGGATCTGTTGCTCGCCTCGGTCGATCCCTTGCCCGCGCTCGCGGGACGGGTCCTGACCGGGGGGCGGCTGAACGCGTTCACACCCATTCTCGAGCCGGACAGCCTCCCGCCGGCCATGATCTCCGATCTCGATATCGTCGACGTGAACGGAACCTGGGCGCAGCTGCAGTGGACCGCCACGGGGGACGACGGGACGACCGGGCAGGCGCGACGGTACGAAGTTCGCTACTCCACCTCGCTCATCGACGAGGCCAACTTCGACGACGCCCCGCTCGCCACGGGTCCCCCCGGCCCGCAACCGCCCGGCGCGACCGAACAGATGCAGGTCGGGGGACTCGCATTCGCGACCAGCTACTACTTCGCGGTCAAGGCTTTCGACGAGCTCGGCAACTCCTCCCCGATCTCCAACGTGCCGAGCGCAGTGACGCTCGGGCCGCCGAACATCGCGGTGGCGCCGGACTCGCTGAGCGCGGATCTCCTCACGGGAGCGACCTCCACGGATATCCTCACCGTGTCCAACGACGGCGAAGCCGAGCTCAACTTCGAGATCTCGATCGCGGACAACGTGGCGGCGGCGCATCGGATCA